>CANFKN010000141.1 GCA_947447385.1 Microbacteriaceae bacterium | reverse complement strand
TATGTGGTTCACCCAGGTCTCTACGCTCTAGAGGTCGGCAATCGAGTTTCAGACGCCATATTCGCCGCCGATGGTTTCGCAAAACGGGCAGACCAAGCCAGCATCAACTTGGCACGCCCACTCACTGATGGTGAACAAATCGTCGTATTAGGTAGCGCCAATAAGGGAATGAGTCCCTCAATCAGCTCGAGCTCTCGAGGCGCCAATCAAACCCTCGTGAACATCAATCATGCCCCTCAATCTGAAATCGAGTCGTTGCCAGGGATCGGCCCAACTCTCGCCGGGCGTATCATCGATTGGCGTTTAGCCAACGGTGGCTTCAAAACCAAAGCTGATCTTCAAAAAGTTGCAGGAATCGGCGACAAACTCTTTGGTCATCTAAAAGACCTCGTTGTGCTTTGAATCGCTACCTAGTTATTCGTTTCGCCGCTTTTCTGGGCTTAGTGGCAGCGATAGCCGCAAGTTATACCCTGCAGCTTTCGCAACTAAATAGCCCAACTTTGATTGAAAGCACCTCCAGCTTCGAATCGGCGCAGTTGCACTATTGTTTGCAAACTGAACCTAGGCTTTCGACAAAAAAGAGTTTCACTGGGCGCAGTTATTCGGCACGAGTGAGAACTTTCAAGCCTTTTGATTCCACTGGCTTATTGATCGGCGATCTGTCGGGTCAAAACGCAGGCGCTTGTTTCGTGTCACAAGTTCGACTGTCGCCAGGTTTTGCGAACTCACGAGTTTTCTTCATCGCAAAGCTAAAGGGCCACGCAAAGCTAGTTTCTAAAGCACAACAGAACCCAGTGACTTGGCTTCGAGTTCGCTTCATGAAAAGTGTGCGCGGGGTGACTCGCGATTCGGCTGGATTGGTAGCAGGTCTAAGCATCGGTGACACGTCTATGTTGAGCCAACAACTCGTCGATGATTTCAAAGTTCTTTCGCTGACACACTTGACCGCTGTGAGCGGCACTAATTGCGCAATAGTCTTAGGCATAGTCTGGTTCGTTTTGGGCCGAATTCGATTTGGCGCATTCTCGATTACAAGATGGCCGAAACTCTTCATCGCAGCTTTGGCTTTAGGGGGTTACGTGTGGCTAGTTGGTCAACAGCCCAGTATTTTGCGCGCTGGCACGATGACTATGGCTGTGCTGGTGTCGAAAACACTCGGTCGCGCCACTTCAGCAATCAATGCGCTGGTTCTTGCAGCCGGTGTGTTGCTTGCATTTGACCCTTGGCTGGTGTTCGACTATGGCTTCGCTCTATCGGTGCTGGCTTGTCTCGGCATTCTGATTGTCGCTCCAAAAATCGCCAAGCTTTTTAGTGAGCGAATCACGTGGTTGCCCAATTGGTTGGCGCTTGCAATCTCAGTCAGTCTCTCAGCACAGCTGCTGTGCCTGCCTGTCTTGCTTCTCTTGCAACCTGGGTTCTCGACCTATTCGATACTCGCAAATCTAGTTGCCGAGCCAATGGTCCTGCCCGTCACCGTTATGGGCATTCTCGCAGTGCTCCTCTCTGCACTCAGCCCCTTAGCTGCGTCGTTCGTGATCTATGTCGCATCGGTTATCGCCGCACCAGTGGTTTATGTCGCGCACAGCATGAGTCAGTGGCCGTCGGCGACTGGTTTCTGGCCAACGGGTTTTCTCGGGGTTGGTCTTGCCGTTTTGCTTGCCGCAGGCTTGATCATCGCCATTATTTGGCGCGCCAGCGCTGTTCGACTCTTAGGCGTTGCGTTTTCAGTGCTCAGCGTTTGCGTCGTTTTGGCTTTGAGTTTTAGTTCACTCATAAAGAGCTCTCTGTGGTCGAGGGGCGATTGGTTCATTGTTAGTTGTGATGTCGGTCAGGGTGACGCTACCGTCATTCGCTCGAAAGAGCAGATTGCTCTCATCGATGTGGGTCGCGAAGCTGCGCCAATAAACAGTTGCCTTTCGGCACTTGGCATTCGACACATTGATTTGCTCGTGCTAACCCATTTCGACCTCGATCACGTCGGAGGCCTAAGTGGAGCGCTTGCGGGTCGAACAGTTGATCAAGCGATGCTCACGCCGTTTGTTGACACTCGGCCGGGTGCTAACGCTTCTAGAGCTCAGCTTGAACGGGCACAAGTGCCAGTCGCGCTGGGCCACACTGGCATGGTCGGCAACCTTGGTGCTTTTGCCTGGCAAGTGCTTTCACCACACGATGGTGCCTTCGAGGCCGAAGATTCCAATGATGGCAGCATCACCATGCTGTGGCGAGGAGCCACCGAAGACATAATCACCTTGGCCGACCTCGGCGAAAAGGGCCAGATGCGATTAGCAGGGGAGTCTGCGCAGTGGTTTGACCAACAGGTGCAGAGCGTTCCGCTGATAATGAAGGTTTCGCATCACGGCAGTGCAGACCAATACCCAGAACTGATCGAAGCATTGCACCCAACACTTGCTTTGATTTCGGTTGGTCGAGATAACAGCTATGGTCACCCGACAGAACGAACCCTTGGTCTGCTGAATGACGCAGGTGCCCATATTGAACGCACTGATCAGCGCGGTTCAATCTCTGTTGCGAGCCATGGTGACAGCTTCACGTTAGGCTTTCAGGGTGAGCAAGGCAAAACAGGTTGATTGGCGTGCGGTGCGCCCAGCACCCATTGTTTTCGTGTTCGGCAATGAAGAATATTTCGCATCGAGAGCTATCAGAACCGTTCGAGACACGCTTCGAGCCAAAGACTCGACTCTCGAGGTTAGTGAAATCGATGCCAGTGAATACGCTTCGGGGCAAATCTTCGAACTTACAGCCCCTTCGCTATTCGGTGAACCACGACTACTAGTTATTCGCGGTGCCGAGCGGCTCACCGATGCTCTAATCGAAGACGGTCTGGTTTTTATAGAGAACCCTCCTGCCGATGTGACCGTGATAATTCGCCACAATAATGCGAGCGTTCGAGGCAAGAAGCTTGTTGAAGCTCTTCGAGTCAACCCACACACAGTCGTGGTGCTGACCGACAAACTAGCCAAAGACAATGAAAAATCTGCTTTCGTGCAGGCAGAATTTTCAGCAGCGGCACGCAAGATAACCAATGGTGCGGTTCGCGCCTTGGTTGAAGCCTTTAATGACGATGTTGCCGAGCTCGCAGCTGCCTGCGATCAGCTATTGCAAGACAGCTCTGAGAGCATCACCGAAGAAATCGTTGACAGCTACTATGGCGGTCGCATCGAAACCACCTCATTCAAACTCGCAGACGCCTGCATGGCTGGCCAGGAGGGCGATGCTTTGGCCATTCTGCGTCACCTTTTGCAAACTGGAGCTGACCCGGTGATGATTCTTGGTGCGCTTGTGAACCGGGTTCGTCAGACCGCCAAAGTTTTCGGAGCATCGAGTGCAGCCAGCGCCCAGGCTGGAATGGCGCCTTGGCTTGCCGAGAAAATCAGGCGAGAGGCGAGCTCTTGGTCTGAAGATGGCATTGTTCGTGCGGTCACCGCTTTGGCCGAAACAGACGCTGCTGTCAAGGGCGGCAGTCGCGACCCAGTCTTCGCTTTAGAGACACTGGTGAGAATCATCAGCAAACGCGGGCTCATCTAACCCCTTAGTCGAAACATTGGCCTGTTCGCATGCACCTGCTGTCGCTGGCTTCATCACTCGCTAGCTAAAGCCGAGGCCCTAACCTAAAAACTCAGACCCAAACCTAAAAGACCAGACTCACCGGCATAAAAAAAGACCCGATGCCTAAGCACCGGGTCTTAAAGTTTTTCTCTGGCTTTAGAGAGCTGAAACCTGCTTGGCGATGGCCGACTTGCGGTTCGCTGCCTGGTTCTTGTGAATAACGCCCTTGCTTACTGCCATGTCTAG
>CANFKN010000140.1 GCA_947447385.1 Microbacteriaceae bacterium | reverse complement strand
TGACCGGGCTAACGCGGCTGGCGCGATGGCTTATGTAGTAAAGCCGTTTAGCCCAAGCGATTTGCTGCCAGCTATCGAGATTGCGCTCAGCCGCCACGCACAGCTTGTCGCGCTTGAACACGAGATCAGCGACCTGAACGAACGTTTTGAAACTCGCAAGCTTGTTGACCGCGCCAAGGGCCTGCTGAACGAAAAGATGAACCTCACCGAACCAGAAGCGTTTCGTTGGATTCAAAAAGCATCGATGGACCGACGCCTAACCATGCAAGAGGTCGCCAAAACCATCATTGAGCAACTGAGCGCTAAGCCAGACGCAGCCGCGCCAGCGCCAGCATCCGAGTAAAAAAATACGCATGCCCGCCTAGCCGCGAAACTTTGGGCAAGGCATAAAGCCGTGCGCGGGCGAGAACGCGCTAGTTGGCGTCGCGCAAAAGGTTTGTGATGCGAACCGTTGAAAGTCTCCGACCTTTTTCGTCACTAATGGCGATTTCATGCGTAGCAAGCGTGCGACCAATGCTGATAGCAGTGCAAACCCCCGTCACGATGCCTTCGGTTGCCGAACGGCTGTGTGATGCGTTGATCTCGATGCCCACCGCATAACGGCCCTCACCGGCAGCAACATTGGCAGCGAAACTGCCGAGACTCTCAGCCAGCACAACATATGCTCCGCCGTGAACTAAGCCCAGCGGCTGTGTGTTGCCTTCAACGGGCATCGTGGCTACTGCGCGCTCAGCGCTCAACTCAAGAAGTTGAATGCCCATTTTGTCGGCAAGTGCGCCCATGCCACGAAGGGCAAGCAAGCGTTTAGCCTCTTCGCTGGCGATAATTTCTGGCTGTGTCATTTTGCCTCGCAAGTTTGTCTAATCAGCCAGTTAGGCTAGTTTCATGAACTCTAACGCCAAGCCTACTCTGCTGCTGATTGACGGTCACTCGTTAGCGTTTCGCGCTTTTTATGCGCTCAGCCCAGACAGTTTTCGCACGCCAGACGGTCAACACACCAACGCTGTGCACGGCTTCATCTCGATGATGCTCAACATTCTTTCGGCTGAAAAGCCAACCCACCTAGCCGTGGCATTCGATCTTTCGCGAAGCTCATTTCGCACTGAGGTTTACCCCGAATACAAGGGAACCCGCGGCGAGACTCCGCCTGAGTTCAACGGGCAAACCGAGCTGCTGCGCGAGGCGCTGACGGCGATGAACATTCACACTTTGACACGCGAAAACTTTGAAGCCGACGACATTCTGGCAAGCCTCGCCCACCAGGGCGCTGCCGCTGGATACAACGTGTTTGTAGTCTCTGGCGACCGTGACACTTTTCAACTCATCGGTGAATCAACCACCATTCTTTACCCGGTCAAAGGTGTGCTTAATTTAGCGCGGATGAATGACGCTGCTGTTCGCGAAAAATATGGTGTCGCGGCCAAAAACTACCCAGACCTAGCCGCCTTGGTTGGCGAGACCAGCGACAACTTGCCGGGCATTCCGGGCGTTGGGCCAAAAACGGCTGCCAAATGGTTGCAGGAATATGGCTCACTTCAGGCAATCTTTGATGCTGCCGGCGAGATCAAAGGCAAGGTTGGCGAGAGTCTTCGCGAGCACATGGCTTTGGCAGTGCGCAACCGCGAGCTAAACCACTTAGTTCGCGACCTCGAATTTGACTTCGGTTTCGAAGATCTCAAACTTGGCTCGGTTGATGAAGCTAAAGTGCGTGAGGTCTTCGCCAAGTTGCACTTTAAGTCGCTCACCGAGCGCGTTCTTCGTCTTCGCGGTGTCACTGGCAGTCAAACCAACGCAGGTTCTGGCTCGGGTGCACCAGGTTCAGTCATGTCGGGCACAACAATCACAGCTGGTGACAATGGCTCGTGGATCGACGAGATTGCAGGGCCGGCAGCCGACGCGCTAGTTGCCATGCCTGACCTGCCGCCAGTGCCGAAGGCATCCGTCGTTGATTTTGATTCTCTTAATGCCTTCTTGCTTGCAGAAAAAGGCACCCTTGGCCTGGCAATTTCGCCAGATCTGAGCGCCGTGGCTGTGGCCACCGAAACTCAAGTTTTGACTTGGGCGCCGGGCAATGCGACCGAACTGGTGTCGAAGTTGGGCACGTGGCTATCTGACAGCAGCGCAGTGAAGGCGGTCTTTGACGGCAAGAACCTGGCCCGGCGACTCTTGGGTGCGGGTGCCAACCTAAATGGGGCTAACTATGACGGCCTGCTGCTTTGCTACCTACTCAACCCGCTTAGTCGAACCTATGCTCTCGATGACCTCGTAACCGAGCACCTCGGCATCGTCGTGCCCCGTGCCGACACAAACCAGCTGGTTCCAGAAGAGAACGAAACATTTGGCGTTGACGCTTGGTTGGCGCTGGTGCTGGCCGAGCAAACTCACAAACTAGTTGCCGAGCAAGATCAACTTCGCGTTTATTCTCAGGTTGATCTGCCAACCAACGCCACCTTGGCGCACATGGAACACCTTGGTGTGACGGTTGACACGGCAAAACTCGAAGCGCTCTTTGATCGTTTGACGACAGAGGTCGCCGAAGTTGCTCAAGCCGCCTATGACATCATCGGGCACGAGACCAACCTAGCCTCACCTAAGCAACTGCAAACTGTTCTGTTCGACGAACTTGGTATGACCGGAACCAAAGCTGTCAAAACCGGCTTCAGCACCAACGCCGAGGCTCTAACGACGCTCTTTGAACAAACTGGCCACCCGTTTTTAGA
The DNA here is from genome assembly GCA_947447385.1 of Microbacteriaceae bacterium. Taxonomy (GTDB): domain Bacteria; phylum Actinomycetota; class Actinomycetes; order Actinomycetales; family Microbacteriaceae; genus Rhodoluna. The sequence goes on along the minus strand of CANFKN010000140.1, from coordinate 1,154 downwards.
GCGCTTGCTCGAGCACCGCGAAGTAACCAAGATTCGGCAGATTGTCGAGACCCTTTTGAAAGCTGTCGAGCCAGACGGTCGCATTCACACAAACTATGGGCAAACCGGCACTAGCACTGGTCGTTTGTCTAGCGACAATCCAAACCTGCAGAACATTCCGATTCGCAGCGAACGTGGTCGCGAGATTCGCGACGCATTTGTTCACGGCGCTGGTTTTGAAACTCTGTTGACTGCCGACTATTCGCAAATCGAGATGCGAATTTTGGCTCACCTTGCTGCCGATGAGGGTCTGATTGAGGCTTTCAAAACCGGCGAAGACCTGCACCGCTTTGTCGGTTCGCGCATCTTTGGTGTTGCACCAGCTGAGGTTACCTCGGCCATGCGTTCGAAGGTCAAGGCTATGAGCTATGGCCTGGTTTATGGCCTGAGTGAATATGGATTAGCGAAGCAGCTTCGCATGAGCAATGCCGAGGCGAAGCAGTTGATGGCTGACTATTTTGCCCGTTTCGGGGGAGTGCGCGGTTATTTGGCGAGAGTGGTTGACGAAGCTAAAACTATTGGTTTCACCACCACAACCTTCGGCCGTCGTCGCCCTTTTGATGATCTCAACAGCAAAATCTTTCAGATTCGCGAGAATGCTCGCCGCGCGGCATTGAACGCGCCGATTCAGGGAACCGCCGCCGACATCATGAAATTGGCAATGACCAAAATCGATTCAGCGATGCAAGTGGCTGGCCTAAAGAGTCAAATGCTCTTGCAGGTGCACGACGAATTGGTTTTCGAAGTTGCCACTGGCGAGCTAGACACCCTGAAGGCTCTGGTCATCGAAAACATGTCGAACGTTGTCGAACTTTCGGTGCCACTTGAGGTTCAGATCGGCATCGGCTCTAGCTGGGATGCCGCTGGTCACTAATGTTGCAAAAACAGGTAACGATTGCCTCGGCTGATGGTCTGCATGCCAGGCCGGCTAACGATTTCGCCAAGCTTGCAATGACTTTGCCTGGCCAAGTGATGGTTTCGAGGCCCGGCGGAACCAAAGTTCGAGGCGACAGCATTCTCTCGCTAATGACTTTGGGGCTTCGAGGTGGCGAATCGGTGGTTGTAGAAATTGCTGATGACAGCCAAGAAACACTGCTCGAAAGCCTAATTAACCT
>CANFKN010000139.1 GCA_947447385.1 Microbacteriaceae bacterium | reverse complement strand
GCGCGAGTTGCGCGGTCAACCTTTGCAGTTGGCGCAACCACCTTGGATGGTGCTGCAACTGGAGTGATTCCGGCTGCGGCAGCAGCCGCTTTGGCCGCTGCACTCGAGAGCCCGCCGGCAGGTTGCCCAGCTACCCCAGTTGCAGGCACTGCGTTTGCGGTGGCAGCTTTGCCATCGGCAATAAGTGGTTTGAACTTAACCTCGACGCCAAGCACTTTGCGAATCGCACCGCGCAGGGTGTCTGGTGCGCCAGCCTGGTTTTTGAAACGGTCAAGTTCTTGGCTTGAGCCAAATTTGAGCGTCAAGACACCTTCGGAGAAATCAACCACGTCGAGCAAATAAGTGACAGTCCAGACCACAGTTGACTGGTCTTTGACATCGTTGAGAATGTCGTTCCACGAGTCTTGGAACTTGGCCGTCGTAACGGCGGCGACCTGTGCTGCCGGGGCAGTGGCCGCGGTTTGAGTCGGGGCCGGCGCAGACACCTGAGCTGGAGCTTGCGACTGAGCTGGAACTTGCGCCTGAGGTGCAGCCGAAACAGGAGCAGCGGCACGAGAAGGCGCAGAAGCAGGGGCCGGTGCGCCTGCTGATGTCGCCGCAACGGGCGCCGCGGCAGCCGAACCGCCACCGTCAACGCCAATGCGTCGCTCGAGTCGGTCAAGACGGGCGAGCGACCCAACTTCAGTTTGGTCGCTGGCTGGCACAAGAACTTTGGCGCACATTAGCTCGAGCAAAAGGCGTGGGCTGGTGGCCCCCGACATCTCGGTCAAAGCTGTGTTGACCGTGGCTGCCGCGTGGGTGAGCTCGGCTAAGCCGAAGCGGTAGGCCTGAGCTGTCATTTTGTCGAGCTCGTCGGCGGCGATTCCACGCATCACAGCCTTGGCTTCGTCGCCAACCGAGTGAATCACAATAAGGTCGCGCAAACGCTCGAGCAGGTCTTCGACAAAACGACGAGGGTCTTGACCGGTTTGAATCACACGGTCAACTCCCCCAAAAACGGCAACGGAGTTGTGAGTTGCAAAGCCATCGATGATTTCGTTTAGCAAAGCGCCGTGCGTGAAGCCCAGCAAGGCAGCTGCGCGGTCATATTTGACCAAAACCTTCGAGTCGGCTGTTGCGCCTTCAACAGGTTCAGAACCAGCAATCAGCTGGTCGAGCAGTGAAAGCGAGTCGCGCACTGAGCCGCCACCAGCGCGAACCACGAGGGCCAAAACGCCAGGCTCGAGCTCGACACCTTCTTGAGTGCAGAGTTGCTCCATGTATTCGAGCAACTGAGCAGGCGGAACCAAGCGAAAAGGGTAATGATGAGTGCGCGAGCGAATCGTGCCAATGACCTTTTCAGGCTCAGTGGTCGCAAAAATAAACTTGACGTGCGCTGGCGGTTCTTCGACGATCTTGAGTAGCGCATTGAAGCCTTGGGCTGTGACCATATGCGCTTCATCCAAGATGAAAATTTTGTAGCGATCACGAACCGGTGCAAAAATCGCACGCTCACGCAGCTCGCGGGCATCGTCAACGCCGTTGTGGCTGGCGGCGTCAATCTCGACGACGTCAAGCGAACCCGAACCATCACGCGAAAGTTCAATGCATGAGTCGCATTTGCCACAAGGGGTGTCGGTTGGGCCCTCGGCACAATTCAAACAGCGAGCGAGGATGCGCGCCGAAGTGGTCTTGCCACAACCGCGCGGGCCTGAAAACAAATAAGCGTGGTTAACGCGGTCGCTGCGAAGCGCCGCCATTAGAGGGGCTGTGACCTGCGACTGGCCAATCAGCTCGGCGAAAGATTCGGGCCGATAACGACGATAAAGAGCTGTAACCACCCTTTGAGCCTACCTTTCGCTGCCGACAATTCGAGCTAAATAAAAAGACTCCCCGCACACCCGCCAGAGCCCAGTTACCCTTGCTATCTTTCGATCCTGGGGGAGTTGGCCGAGGTGACGCCGCACGGGGAGTCCACTTGTAATTCTAGCTTGCCGATGGCGATGCGCAACCGTTCAACAAAAACCATGAAAATCTTGGCAGTGGCCAGTTGCATATGGGAGGAAACAGCCGATAGGCTCGAAGTAAATTAGGGGGAATTATGCCAACCAAGTCCAAATTCGCGGCAACTATTGCGGCAGTCGCCATCACTGTTTTCACCAGCTTAACCGGGGTCGGGGCTTCAAGCGCGAGCGCAGCCACACCGACACTCAGCCTGACTGAGTTTCAGGCGACCCAAGGGTATGCCGACCTTTCTGCGGCATCTGCGAGGAGCATAACTTATCTCTCAGCGCTGCAAGGTCTCGTTCAAAACATGAATCTAAATGAGACCTACAGCGGCATAAGCATGACGATTACTTCTCGAATCGCCGCAACTCGCAGCAAAGCGGTTGGGCACATGGTGATTTCAAATTCTCTTTACAGTGACACCCAAACCATTGATTACGCTTTTAGTAACCAGCGCTACCAAATGAGCCTTGACAGTCTTCAACAATCTGACGACGCGGTTGCCAACCTTTCGACCGCTCTAGATCGCCTTGGAAAACCTCGCGCCGTTCAGGTCGATACTGGCAGTGGTGAGACGCCAACCGACGTTTTTGCGATTGCCCCGTCGTCGCTGTTTTCGCCCGAAAGTCAAGACCTGCTAAATCAGACCGGCGCGACTGCCTCTGAAATGCTTTTCAGTGAAGTAACCAGCGCCCCAGCCACCAACGACCCTCAGAGCACAACTTTTAGCTACGACGCCCAAGCAACAATTGCCTCCGTTGGGGCAACAGTTGCATTAAATATTTCAATAACCTTTAACGCCAACGGCTTCATGACAGGAATGACCTTAACAGAACAGGCATCATCAATCGGTTTAGAAATTACCATCTCGCTGAGCCAAACTGCCGATAACTCCCTCCAAATCGACTTGCCAACTTCGGCGCTCACAGTGAATCAGGCTCAGTTGGTTTCGATGAGTCACAAGATCGATGCCGAAAAATCTGTTACATCCAAGGCCAAAGCTATCGCCGCTAAAGCCAAGGCCCTGGCCAAGAAGGCAAAAATCGCGGTTGCTGCAAAACATGTCAAGGCGGCTGCCAAAGCGCTAAAAACAAAGGTTATGGCAGTCAAAAACGGTGTCAAGCTAACCGGCAAGTCGGCCGGAATTTCAGGCAGCATGTGTGTTACTTCTGCCAAGGGCAAAGTTACCGTTACCCACTGCAACTAGCTATGAAAAGTTCTGAATACTGTCAGAACGAAACCATGGAGTTTTCATTGCCAGGTTAGCCAACATGGCAAAGGTGAGTAGTGACGCACACTTGAGATAAAAACAAAGCGCTGGCGAGCGAACCCGAAAAACAAAAGCATTCGCATTCGGCGCTCGGCTAAACTTGCCCCTGTAACAACTGGAGAATTCGCCTAGTGGCCTATGGCGCACGCTTGGAAAGCGTGTTGGGTGCAAGCCCTCGAGGGTTCGAATCCCTCATTCTCCGCAGTGAAAAAGCCCCAGATTACTCTGGGGCTTTTGTCATTTCAGTCGAAGATAAACTGGAGATATGAAACAGGTTCTTCGACTTGCGGGTGGCTTTTTTGCGCTGATCATTGGTGCAATAATCACTCTCCCACTCCCCGAGTTTGGCATCCCGCTGGTCCTTCTTGGGACGCGGTTGCTCGGCGATAGGTACAAATGGGCCAAGTTTTTGAACCAAAAGGTTGATGCTGGCTGGGCAAAAACCAAAGCCTGGTTCAAGAAAGTATTTCGCCGATAAACAGAACTTGGCGTAGAAAGATGGCGTAGAAACGGATTTCGGAAATCTACTTCGAAGGCAGCATTGACTCGTAGCGGGTTGGTGCGTTTCTCGTATTCTCCGCCAATCGCCCCACTAGGGAGCAGAGCGCCCCTTAGTTTTCGGCCCGAGCGAG
>CANFKN010000138.1 GCA_947447385.1 Microbacteriaceae bacterium | reverse complement strand
TGTGATGGTGTGCGGAAACTGGTTTAGGGCTACCACGTTTTTTAGTACATCGGCGATATTTGTTAGCTCAGCGCGGTTCTTTTCGGTGTTGATCGAGAAACCAACCGGGTTCTGCATGAATGCGTTCGCGGCGAGAATAAAATATGCCGACGCCCACACACCAAAAACGGTCACCCAAATTGTCGCAAGGTGAACCTTTTTTGAGAGGCGGTCCCAACCGAAGATCCAGAGGCCAATGAAAGTCGCTTCGAAGAAGAAGGCGATTAGGCCTTCCATGGCAAGTGGTGCGCCGAATACGTCGCCAACGAAGCGTGAGTAATCAGACCAGTTCATTCCGAACTGAAACTCTTGAACGATTCCGGTAACAACACCCATAGCGAAGTTGATCAAGAAAATCTTGCCAAAAAGCTTGGTTAGTTTGAGGTACTTGTCGTTATTGGTTCTGACCCAGGTGGTCTGCAAGATAGCGACCAGCAACACCATTCCAATGGTGAGCGGAACAAACAAGAAGTGATAAACAGTTGTCAAACCAAATTGCCAGCGTGATAGGTCGAGCGCTGAAAGTTCGGTGATTAGCCCTGATGCATGTGGCATCTTTGCCTCTTTCTGAAAACCTCGGTTTGGCCTTCAGCTCTTGTCTACTCCTGAAGGTAGGCTGAAACAACAAAGGTTAGGCAAGCCTAATTAAGTTTTTTAGTTTGGAGTTGGCCATGTGTGGTCGTTTTGTGGTGGCACGAACCATCGGTGAAATCGCTCTGATTTTCGAGGCGGATGAAGTCTTAGGCGACTACGAATTGCCAAGCTACAACCTTGCGCCAACCCAGAACGTGCCAATTTTGGTCGACCGTGCTTTTGAACGCGACGAACACGGCAACCCAATGGGCGAGCTTAGCCGCGAGTTTCACAGTGCCCGCTGGGGTCTTGTGCCCAGGTGGAGCAAAGGCCCTGGCGATATGGCGCCCCTTTTCAATGCGCGCATCGAGACCCTGTTTGAAAAGCCTTCATTCAAAGAGGCTGTTTTGCGCCGACGCTGTTTGATTCCGGCTTCTGGCTATTTCGAGTGGCAAGTCGATTCTTCTGGTGCGAAAAGGCCGGTTTATATCAACGCTGGCGACGAAGGCATGTTCGCTTTCGCGGGCATCTATGAGTGGTGGGCTGACCCAAGCAAAGCCGCCGGCGACCCTTCGCGCTGGCTGCTTTCTGCATCGATTGTCACTAAGGCCGCCGCACCTGAGCTCGCTCACATTCACGATCGCAACCCAGTCTTGCTAAGCCCAGATAGCTTGGATGAATGGCTCGACCCGAGCGCCGACGCCACACCCGAGCTTCTCGAAGCAATCGCTAGCGTTGCCGACGAGGTTGCGAGCGAGGCACTCTTTTATGAAGTCGGCGCTGAGGTTGGCAAAGTTGGCTCTAACGGCCCGCAGCTGATTCGCGCGGTTTAGCGCGGGTTCAGCGCGGGTTCAGCGCAAACCTTCAAGTAACACTTGAGGTGAGCGACCTCAAAACACCATGCAAAATTTGCAATGTCGTAGGCCCCTCATACACTCTAGTTATTCGAACAAATGTTCGATAAAAACAACTAGCACGGGGTGTTTGATGAGAAGAATCGATGAACCAATTTCAGTTTTGGTGAACCAAAACTCTGAACCTATCGGGTTCAGTTGGCGCGGGCAAAGTTATGTTGTGCGGCAAAGACCGACTCGTTGGTTCGCGCGCAAAGAGTGGTGGGTTGAGTCAGCTCGCGTGCAGCGAGGCATTGGCGCCGGCACTCTCGAGGTTGAAATGTGGCGCGTGCTTGCGCTACCCGTGGCTGCGTTAGATCTAACCAACGGCGATAGTAGCAACCTGCAAACCCTCACCCAGTTTCAACTGATCCACAGCAATGACACGCACAACTGGCGTTTAGAGCGCATCTTTGACTAGCTAGCGGCCGCAAAACACACAGCCTCAAACCACACAGTCACAAAACAGTCTGTTCAGAAACCCAACCGAGAAAACAAACCATGAGTCAGTTCAGCCACCTGCACGTTGCCTCGGCATACTCGGGCCACTATGGGGTGACCCGGCCTGAGCTGCTCGCCGAGGCAGCCAAGGCCATGGGTTTCGAACACCTGGCCATAACCGACCGCGATGGGCTCTATGGCGCTGTCAAACACATCGGCGCCTGCCTGCAGCTAGGGCTAAAGCCCATAGTTGGCGTTGATCTTGAGGTGACAGATGAGCAGTTCGCGCCGCGAGGTCGAGCCGTGATTCTTGCTCATGGTAATAACCAAGGTCTCGGGTGGGCAACGCTGTGCAAACTTGTGACAATGGCCCACAGCGGCATGGGTGGCTCCCCCGACCGCAGAACCCGAAAACCCGGCTTCAAAACCTCCCCCAGCCTGACCCTCGCTCAGCTCGCTGAAACTCTGCACACAAGCCCACACTGCACCGTGCTAGTTGGCGCCGAGAGCGACTTCGCCCGAGCGGCAGAGGCTGGCAACAAGAACTTAGCGTCAACCCTGCTCGGCCAGTGGCTGAGCGCTTTGGCATTGCCAGGCGTTTTTGGCGTCGAAATCGTGAACCACCTAACCGAACCGGGCAAACGCGGGTCAACCACACTTGCCAGCCGATTGATTCAATTAGCTGACAGTGTTGGCGCGGCGACTGTGCTAACTAACGCGGTTCGCTATCTCACCCCCGACGATGCCATCACCGCTGACGTGCTCGACTCGGCGCGATTCTTGGAGCCATTGGGCGCGTTTGAGCCACAGCCAAACGCTCAAGCCTGGTTCAAACCCGCTGATCTAATGGCTTCTTTAGCAATCGAGATAACTGGTGACAGTTCAAGAGCTAAGCAGCTGCTTGCCACAACTCAGAAACTAGCAGACGTGTGTGCGCTCGACCCACCGAACGACTGCGGCTGGGGTAAGCCAAAAACGCCAGAGAAGAGCGCTCTGGGCATCGAAGGCAACCCCTATGAACTCTTATCGCAAAAAGTTCAAGATGGCCTTGAGTGGCGTTATGGCGACGCTAAACCAAAGCGTCAGCTTGAAGCTAAGCACCGAGCGTCGAAGGAGCTCATAACCATTGGAGAACTCGGATTCTCAACCTATTTTTTGACGGTTGCCGATGTCGCACAAATGATTCGCGATATGAAGATTCGCTCGCAAGCTCGAGGTTCTGGCGCTGGCTCTCTAATCAACTATCTGCTCGGCATCAGTTCGGTTGATCCGATCGAAAACGATTTATTGTTTGAACGCTTCTTAAGCACCGAACGTTCTACGTTGCCCGACATCGACATCGACGTCGAGTCAGCAAGAAGACACGAAATCTATCGAGCGATTTTCAAACGCTATGGTTCAAACCGCGTGACCTTGCTTTCGATGCAATCAACCTATCGAGGCCGAGGCGCCGTTCGCGACTCGGGAATGGCGCTCGGCTTCGAAGAAGAGCAAATAGATGACATCGCAAAAAACGTCTGGAGGTTCAGCGCCCGAAGTTTTCGCAACGCTCTTGGCGCCAAACCAGAACTTGCCAAAATCGCTGAAGCCGTTGAACAAGATCGCCGCATGAACCTGCTGGTTGACATCACCGAGCGACTAGACAGGTTGCCGCGTTACATTTCAATGCATCCCTGCGGTGTAATTCTGGGAGATGCCAATCTGCTAAACCTGACGCCAACCGAGCCCAGTGGCATGGGTTTGCCAATGAGTCAATTCGATAAAGATGATATCGACCCGATGGGTCTGCTCAAACTCGACGTGCTCGGCGTGAGAATGCAAAGCACCATGGCTTATGCGGTGCGCGAGATTGAAAGAATTCACAACAAAAAGCTTGACCTCGAAGCCATCGACCTTGCCGATGCGGCCACTTTTGAAAACATCAACACCACGAACACGTTGGGCATCTTTCAGATTGAAAGCCCAGGTCAACGAGAGCTAACCGGCAAACACCAACCAACTAGATTCAACGA
>CANFKN010000137.1 GCA_947447385.1 Microbacteriaceae bacterium | reverse complement strand
TGAGTTGCCGGCGTCAGCACCATAGAAGGCACGAGCATCGGCTAGGTCTGAAACCACAACCATGTTCTCTAGCAGGGCAAGAACACTGCTTGGCGCTGTTACTAGTTCGGTGGCTCGCTTAGCCTGTGAGGTGCCGGCTTTGAGCGCGGTGCTTTTAACTTCGGATGCCTGCGCAGAACCATCGGCAACCACAAGTGAAACGCGGCCACCCTTATTGGTCTTGAGGTAGTCAATGGCGTCTAGTGCGCTTTCACGATTATCGGCAACGATGGCGTCAGCCAGCGTTCCTAGAGCTGCAGCAATGGCGGTTTCATAACCCTTAGTTGTCTTGACGTGATTTGCGAGCAGACCACGAACACCCTTTAGGCCGGCTTCAGCCAACAGGCTCGCACCATCTTTTTGGTCAAGCATCAGGTTGAGCGCCGAGCGTTTAGCGGCTAGGGCATCACGTTCACGTTCGTTTTGGTGCAGTTGGTCGCGCAGACCCTCAATGTTGGCAGTGATCGCGCTTTGCGCTGCCGTTGCTGCCTCATAGCGAACCTCTGGGCCCTCAGCGCGGTTCACCGGGCCAGACTGCGACTGCACCTGAGCCTCGAGCGCCTCAAACTCTTGGCGACGCAACTCATAGCGCTCAACGGCACCAGCTTCGGCGGCAAGGCTGCGTTCAAGCTCTTCGCGCATTGATGTGGCACGAGACTCGGCTGCAACACAGGCACTTTGAAGCCCTGCAAGTTGAGTGTCAAAAAGACTGATGAGTGCTGTTTGCTCGGCAAGTTCTTGATCGTGCGCCTCTAGAGCGTTGCGAGCCTCGCCACGGGTTGCTTCAGCGGCAGCCAGCCGTGACTTTAGCGCCTCAACCGCAGCCTCAAACTCGCGCACGAGCAGCTCAGACTCGTTGGCCTGATCTTCGAGTGCAGCAGGGTCAACCTGAGCGGCACTAACCTGCCCCTGGCTGCCCAAAAGAGCAACGCGTTGGTTTGCCATGCTGAGCAGTGAGCGCAACTGCTCTTGCATGCTGTCGAAACGATAGGCCAGGTTGCGAGCCTCATCGACCTTGCCCGAAACCAGGGTGGCTTCAAGTTCAGTTAGCCGCACCTGGTTCTCAGCTAATAGTTCTTGCAAAATGTTGCGCTCACTGCGCAGGTCGTGCTCGTTTTTGCCAGTGCCAGCAAGCTCGGTTTGCAGTGCAACAACGTCATCGGCAAGCACACGAGATTTAGCGTCGCGAAGGTTCGAGGCGATGCCGGCAGCTTCACGGGCAACTTCAGCCTGCTGGCCGAGTGGCTTAAGTTGGCGACGAACCTCACCGGCGAGGTCGTTCAAACGGGTCAAGTTGGCTTGCATCGCGTCGAGCTTGCGCTCGGTCTTTTCTTTGCGACGTCGGTGCTTCAAGATTCCCGCAGCCTCTTCGATAAAACCACGGCGCTCTTCAGGAGTTGCCCGCAGAACACTGTCGAGTTGGCCTTGCCCAACGATCACGTGCATTTCGCGACCCAAACCTGAGTCGCTCAAAAGCTCTTGCACATCTAGCAGGCGGCAAGCCTCGCCGTTGATGGCATATTCTGAACCACCGTTGCGAAACAGGGTTCGACTGATGGTTACTTCGCTGTAGTCAATCGGCAGCGCACCGTCAGAGTTATCAATGGTCAGCTGCACCTCGGCGCGGCCGAGTGGGCTCTTGGTGGTGGTGCCGGCAAAAATGACGTCTTCCATCTTGCCACCGCGCAGAGTCTTAGCCCCCTGCTCGCCCATCACCCAGGCCAGAGCATCAACCACGTTTGACTTGCCCGAACCGTTTGGCCCGACCACACAGGTCACGCCGGGTTCAAAAGCAAAGGTGGTTGGTTGCGCAAAAGATTTGAAGCCCTTGAGTGTCAAGCTTTTTAGATACAAAGCTGCACTCCTTTAGGCTGGGGCCGCGTTTAGCGCAGACCATTTTTTCGACGGATACCCCACACACGCCTTTTTAGACACACACAGGTTAGAAACTTGATTTTATCGCTTTAGAGCGACCTTTAGATGCTTTAGCTCTTGACCTTTTGGCATCGAGGGCAAAAATGCGAACCTCGGTTCGCCCACTGCTCACGTTTGATGTGGGTGCCACAACGTTTGCAAGGCTGACCGGTTTGCCCATAGGCATTGAGCGACACCGAGAAATAACCTGATTCACCATTGACGTTTTTGTATTGATCATCAAAAGATGTGCCACCCTGAGCAACGGCTGCCCGCAAAATGTTCACAACGTTTTCAAACAGCTCTTTGACTTTTGCGCTGCTAACGGTCGCAGCAGTTTGGTCATAGTGAAGCTTGGTTGCCCAGAGCGCTTCATCGGCATAGATGTTGCCGACACCGCTAATAAGTTGCTGGTCGAGCAGCGCGCGCTTGATGCCGGTCTGCTTGGTGCTGAGTCGTTTGACAAGTGCTTTGACGTCGAAGTCTGGGTCAAGGGCATCGCGCGAGATGTGCGCTGCGGTTTCAGGCAAGCGGTTGAGCCACCACAATCTTGAGGCGTCAGTCGAGCCCGAGTCGCCCAGCCCAAGGCTTGCGCCCGCGGCAAACTCGGCTTGAAAGCCGCCCGGGCGAGCATCCGTCGTGTTTATTAGGCGGTCGATTGCTAACGACCCGAAGATGCGTTGATCGATGAACCGAAACTCGATTAGCTCGCCCGCTGCGAAGCCACCCCCGCTAAAAGCATCGCCGCTCGATAGCTGAGCTGGGCCGGCGGCCTCGACGACCATCGTGACGCGATTGCACTTGTCAGGTTCTGCGCCTGGCAGACGCAACAGCATTTGCCCGCTCATGCCAAGATGGCCAACCAGGGCGAGTGAAGTCGCAGCCGGGTTGGTATCGCCGGCGAGTTGCAGGGGCAACCACAAAAACTTGCCGCGGCGAACCACAGCCAAAATGCGAGCCCCAATGAGTGTCTGCACAAAATCTGCTGGGCCAGCTTGGTGGCGTTTCAAAGAACGAACATCAAAAATCTCAACTGATTTGATAACCGCATTAGTCAAAGCCGGCGCAAGGCCAGCCCGCACGGTTTCAACTTCGGGCAGTTCAGGCAAGCGGCGCACCGTTCGAGTCGATCGCTAGCTTGGCAACGGCGTCAGCGGCCGCCTCAGATTTGGCAGCCTTCACGGTTGCTGAGGTTCCCTCGCCGGCAAGTTCGCCCTCAAGAAAGATTTGCGCAAAATAAACGCGGTTGTGAGGTGGGCCTTCGAATCGCGACTCATAAACCGGTTGCTTCAAGTTATTGCGCTGGCAATACATCTGAATGGTGGTTTTAGGGTCAGCGTTTTCGCGAAGCGCATCAGGGTTTTCGAGCAGCGGAAAAACAAAGCGGGCAATAACCTCTCGAGCGGCATCGATGCCGGAGCTCAAAAAGATTGCGCCGAGAATCGCCTCAACCGCATCAGCCAAAATGTTGTCAGTGTCGCGCCCCGAAGCTAAACGCACCGAACGGCCAACTTTGACATGAGCATCAAGCCCAAGCTGTTCGGCAATAATCGTCAAAGCTTTAGCGCTAACCACCGCTGCACGAAGCTTGGTCAGCTCGCCCTCGGGCAGCTCACGAAACGAATCAAACAGGTGCCCAGAAACAACAAAACCCAACACCGAGTCGCCTAGAAACTCTAGACGTTCGTTGTCGGGTAGGTTGCCTTGCTCATAAGCATATGAGCTGTGAGTTAGAGCCAGCTGCAACAACTGAGGCTCAATGTGAACCCCGAGTTGTTTGCTTAGCTGGTCTAGACCTGTCATTTAAGACTAGGCGTCGGCTACTCTGCGGCCCTTGTATTCCATGAATAGTGGGGTGCCGTTTGAGTCTTCAACAACGTTTGCACGGTGAGGAAGGCTATAGACGGTCTTGCCGTTAACGATGGTCTTGACAAGCGCAACAGGCGCGGCCTTCCACTGTGAACGACGAGCGTGGGTGCGGGCACGCGAAAGGCGGCGTTTTGGTACTGGCATGTTAGTCCTCTTCT
>CANFKN010000136.1 GCA_947447385.1 Microbacteriaceae bacterium | reverse complement strand
TGCCGCCTCGGTGGGTTTGAACTACGACCTTGAAAACCAAATCATGACGAACACTTCGCTGGCTCACCTCGCGCTTCACTTCGCCAAGGCTCACGGCAAGCAGGTTGAGATGAAAGAGCGCCTAATGGCCGCCCACTTTGTTGAAGGTCGCCATGTTGGTCGCCTTGAAGACATCGTGGCTCTCGGTGCTGAAATCGGCTTGGATGCTGCCGCACTGCGCGACTCACTCACCAGCGGCGAGCACTTGGCTGCCGTTGCTGCCGATCTCGAGCAAGCATCGGCCTACGGCATCACTGGCGTGCCATTCTTTGTACTTGACGGTCGATACGGCGTATCAGGCGCCCAGGATGCATCAGTTTTTGTTGATGCGTTCGAAAAGCTTCTGGCCGACGGTTAGTCGATGTCGCGGCGCAAACTTGTGAAGAGTGCGCTGCCAACTAAGCTCGCCGCGAGTCAGAACGCGACCGAACCCCAATAATTAGCATCTGTACACCAACCCTTATTTTGTTGTTAACTTGCCGAAGTTAGCCTGAACCTCGAAGTTATGCAGCTCGAGCTGAGCGGCGGCTTTTGCCAGAGTTCACCATAAATAGGGGTTTCAATGTCTAACCGCGATTCTGTGCCAAAGGGCACCGTCGTAGTTGCCTCTAAAACATTCGACAAAATCACTCAAGTTGATTCACCTCGAAAGTTTGAAGCTCGCGCTGAACTCGCTGATGCGATCTTTCGAGCCGTTTCGCGTAGTGCGGGCGGCATCACCGTTGGCATCATGCTCGCAGTTGGTGTGTTCCTAAGTTTCAACGGTTGGCAGGCGATGCAGCAAGCCGGCGGCGATTTTCTCACTGAGCAACGCTGGGACCCAGAAAACGGTACTTTCGGCATCGCTGCGGTTCTCGCCGGCACCGTGACAATCGCGGCCATTGCCCTCTGTGTGTCTTTTCCTCTGGCTTTTGGCACCGCTCTGTTGATTTCGGAGGTTTTGCCGGCTCGTTTGAAGTCGATCCTGATTCCACTTGTTGACCTGATGGCTGCCGTGCCGAGTGTCATTTTTGGCTTATGGGGTGTGTTCTTTCTGCAGGCAAACGTCATTCCAGTTTCAAGATTTCTATCTGAATATTTCTCTTGGATTCCGTTCCTAGCGGTAACAGATGACACGGGCGCGCACCTATCAGAGCCGAGTGCCTTCACCTCTTCGGCGTTCATCGCTGGAATCGTCGTTGGCCTAATGGTCGTGCCGACTCAGACCTCAGTGATGCGTGAGGCATTTTCGCAGGCACCGGTGGGTGAGCGAGAAGGCGCCCTCGCTTTGGGTTCAACCCGTTGGGGAATGATTCGTGCCGTGGTATTGCCATTCGGCAAGGGCGGCATTATCGGTGGAACAATGTTGGGCCTCGGCCGAGCTCTCGGTGAAACCATTGCCGTCTATATGATCATCTCGCCAATCTTCACCATCAACTTTGAGATTTTGAAAACTGGCACAAACTCTGTCTCGTCTCTAATCGCGCTTAGGTACGGCGAATCATCGCAATTCGGTTTGTCGGCTCTAATGGCGGCCGGGCTCGTGCTGTTTCTGATCACGATGGCAATTAACTTCACGGCGTCTTCGATTGTGGCGCGCTCTAGATCTGGAGCCGAATCATAATGGCCACCATTCAGAAAACTACCTATACCCCCAAGCTAGACAGCCAGGCGCCTGAGGGCCCGCGCCGAAACTTGCACGGGGTTCGAGCCGAAGAAGTCTTTAGCGTTCTAGGTTCTGCAGGCGCTGCTTGGGCAACAACAGCTCTGCTGTTTGGTTGGTTCACACCAATGAATGGCGGCATCGGGTTTGTAGTGGTGTCATTCGTATTCTTCTTGCTTTACTACGTTCTTTTGACATCATTCACGGGGCAGCGCGAAGAAATCAAAGACCGAGTGATCACAGTTTTGCTTTACAGCGCCGGCGTGATTTTGGTCGGTTCGCTGCTCTTCGTTGTGACATTCACTCTGGTCAGAGGCCAAGACGCTCTGCCTCACTTGAACTTTTTTGTGACAGACATGCAATTCGCTGGGCCACTTGACGCTCTCGACATTGGCGGAATCTCGCACGCCATCATCGGAACGCTTGTGCAAATATCCATCGCACTTGCTATAACGATTCCGCTGGGCATCACTACATCAGTGTTCTTGAATGAAATTGGGGGCCGATTCGCAAGATTCGTTCGCACGATTTCTGACGCGATGACCGCGCTGCCTTCAATTGTGGCTGGTCTTTTCGTCTTCTCGGCATTGATTCGTTTCAACATTCTTCACAAGTCTGGCTTGGCTGCCGCGATCGCAATCAGCGTCATGATGTTGCCGATCATTATTCGCGCTTCAGATGTTGTGCTGCGTCTTGTGCCAGGAAACCTTCGTGAAGCCAGCTATGCGCTCGGCTCCTCACGCTGGCGAACAGTTTGGTCGGTGGTTTTGCCTACTTCACGCTCGGGCTTGGTTACAGCAGTGATTCTTGGAACAGCGCGTGGCATCGGTGAAACTTCGCCAGTTCTTTTAACTTCTGGAATCACGTCGGTTACAAATTTTGATCCAACTAAAGACCCGATGATTTCGTTGCCGCTCCAGGTTTTCACATTCATCAAATCACCTGAACCTAACTTCATTGCACGTGGTTTCGGCACCGCTGCGGTCTTGATGCTTCTAGTTCTAGTGCTCTTTGCGTTGGCTCGTGTAATCGGCGGCAAAGGCCCCGGTCAACTTTCAGCTCGACAACGAGCCAGAGTTCTGCACCAGTCTCGCCTCGATGAGTACCGCATGGCAATGAGAAACACCGAAGCCGCACCCACCTCGAAAGCTCCTAGTGAAAACCGAAAGAAATAACGTGAAGAGCAAGATTTTCATTGCAATGGTTCAGGCCGTCGCAGTCTCGTTGATTGCTGGCACAGCGTTGGCGATTCAACCAGCAAGCGCGGCTTCATACATTCCTATTTCTGGCTCAGGTTCAACCTGGTCACAAAACGCACTGGATCAATGGCGCAAAAACGTCGCGGCCAACTATGGCATGACCGTTAACTACACAGGTAACGGTTCATCGGCAGGTCGAAAAGACTTCATCAACAAAAGCGTTGACTACGCGGTCTCAGAGATTCCATTTCAACTTCACCCCATCGACAATTCAGCGCCCGAGGTTTCGCTGGTGCCTTATGCCTACATGCCGATTGTCGCCGGTGGAACCTCTTTTATGTACAACCTGAAAATCGCCGGCAAGCGAGTAACCAACCTTCGTCTGTCGGGTGAAGTAATCACCAAGATTTTTACCGGTGTGATTACTAACTGGAACGATGCAGCGATCGCCGCTGACAACCCAAAACTAGCCCTTCCAAGCAAACCAATCGTGCCTGTGATTCGTGCCGATGGTTCGGGCACCTCGGCTCAATTCACGCTTTGGATGTCGAAGCAGCATCCGACGCTTTGGAACGCTTTTTGCAAAAAAATGCACATAGCAACACCGTGTGGCCTAACCTCGCAGTATCCGTCTTATGGTGGCTTCAAAGCCCAGAGCGGTTCAAATGGTGTGGCCGGTTATGTGAGCCAAGATTACGGCGAAGGCGCAATCACTTATGTCGAGTATTCTTATGCAATCAAGGCAGGGTTTCCGGTAGCAAAGGTTCTGAACAAAGCCGGATACTACGTCGAGCCAACCGCTAAATCAGTAGCTGTTGCATTGCTCCAGGCAAAGATCAACACTGATTCGAAAAGCGATGCCTACCTGACTCAGATTCTTGACGGTGTCTATAACAACGCAGACCCTCGAACCTACCCGATCTCGAGCTATTCATATATGATCGTGCCGACAAAAGTAGTTTCGGGCGCAACTTTTACAACGCAAAAGGGTGCAACGCTCGGAACCTTTGCTCACTACATGCTTTGCGAAGGCCAGCAGCAGGCTGAGGCACTCGGATACTCTCCACTGCCGATGAACCTTGTGCTAGCCGGCTTCGAACAGATTAAG
>CANFKN010000135.1 GCA_947447385.1 Microbacteriaceae bacterium | reverse complement strand
TCTGGGCAGTGCCACTCCGTGGGACATCCAGTCATGGAACATTCTTGTTGGCTTCGGCATCATCATGGCAGGTTTCATGATGACCACGCGCTGGAAATAATCCGTCGTTTCTAGACGGCGAACTTTCTAGCTAGCAAAAACTTCAGTCAGCGCAGCTCTCGCAGTTGCGCTGATTTTTTGCGCCTGCGGGTGTTTGGCTAAAGACCTAGATATGCCGAGATTCGCAAGTCGGCAACCGCATAGATCGCGACGCCAATCACTAGGGCCAATGCGACCAAAAGGCTCGTCTGCAAAGCCCGCTGCGACATGGCTCGAGTTCGGGCAAAGATCATGGCCGCGATAACGCCGCCAACAAGGCCACCGACGTGAGCCTCCCACGCCACACCGGGCATGAGAAAACCAAACACCAGGTTGATGGTGATAATGCTCGCGACCTGACCGAGTTGGCCTCCGAGTGCGCGCAAGATAACGAAGTATGCGCCCATGAGGCCAAAGATCGCGCCTGAAGCGCCAAGCTCATAGTTGTTCATCGAAGCAAAGGCCAAGAAGCCCAGCGAACCTCCGAAAAGGCTCAACATATAAAGCACACCAAAACGCAATGAACCCAGTAATGGCTCGAGAACCCTGCCCAAAACAAAGAGCGAATACATGTTCAGCAGAATGTGCAGCGGGTTGCCGGTGTCGTGGGCAAAACCAGCGGTCAACAGGCGCCAAGGTTCAAGTTGGGTTGCAATCGGCGAATACACCAAATAGTAGGTGAACTGAGGCACGAGCATCTGAATGCCCCAAATCACGGCATTGATTGCAATCAAGGCCCAAGTCATTGGAGAGGCACTGCGCGAAATGCGGCGTGCGGTGAACCGTGCACTGTGTGCGGCGCTATTCGCCACCCCAGAGACCACAGCAGAGGCGGTTCGACCGCCATCTTCTGGGCACAAGAAGCCTACGGGCGCCTCAACCTGACACTGCGGGCAAATAAACCGCTCGCAGCGCTGGCAGCGCACATAGGCTTCGTTGTTGGGGTGGCGATAGCAAACCGACATTTTTGAAACTAAACGGCTTCGATTGAAACCGACTCGATGACAACCTCATCGATTGGGCGGTCGCTGCGGTCGGTGGCTACTGAACCAAGCTTGTCAACAACCTTGCGGCTGTCAGCGTCAACAACTTCACCGAAGACTGCGTGCTTGCCAAACAAGAACTGGGTTGGCACTGTGGTGATGAAGAACTGTGAACCGTTGGTTCCCTTGCCGCCTTGAACGCCAGCGTTTGCCATTGCAATCTTGTAAGGGTCGTTGAAGTTAAGTTCTGGGTGAATCTCGTCGTCGAACTTGTAGCCTGGGCCGCCCATGCCTGTGCCAGTTGGGTCGCCGCCCTGAATCATGAAGCCTTCGATGATGCGGTGAAAGATAACGCCGTCATAGAACTTCTTGCCAACGCGAGTGCCATCGGCTAGCTCAACGAAGTTAGCAACGGTGATTGGGGCGTGGTTGCCAAACAGGTTGATCTTGATGTCGCCGTGGTTTGTGTGCAAAGTTGCAACGTGTGTGTGTAGAGTCATGCAACTATTCTCGCAGAGCTGGCCTCGGCTTTTAGGCGGTTACCGGCAGTGTTCGCCCAAAGCTGTTGTATTTATAAACGCGAATGCTTTGCACAATCAAATCGGCAGGGTTGGCAAGATCGTCAGCAACGGTGCCGCCGAGGCCACCGCCGATGGCAAGGTTCAACAACAGGTAGTAAGGCTTGTCGAACACCCAGTTTTCAACGCCCATGGCTTCTGGAGTCGCACTGAAATATAGGTTGTCATCGATGAACCAGTCGATTCGATCTGGCTGCCAGTTCACGCCATAGGTGTGAAAGTCATCGGCCAAGTCAAACGGCAGGTCAAGCGTTTTGCCGAAGCCGTGGTCGCTGTGGTGGCCAGCGCAGTGAAGTGTGCCGAACACTCGGTTTGGTTCGCGCCCGATTTGTTCCATGACGTCGATTTCGCCAACGGCCGGCCAAGGGTTGGTTTGAATGTCGGCTCCGAGCATCCAGAATGCCGACCAGGTGCCAGAGCCAGCCGGAACTTTAGCGCGAATCTCATAGCGACCATATTCGAAAAGCAGGTGCTCTTTGGTTGTGATGCGTGCGCTGGTGAACTGTGCCGCACCATACCAAGCGGCCGGCCGGTCATCTTTTGCACCTGCAGCCACTTCAGCCGCGCTCGGCTCCGCCAAACGTTTTGCGCTCAGAACCAGGTTCGAATTGCCATCATGTTCGACGTTTTCAGGTGTGTAGTACTGCAGCTCTTGGTTGCCCCAACCCTGAAGCCCGAACTGAGCGCCATCGCCAGTTTCGTGGCTCCAAAACTCGGTTGATGGTTCTGCTCCTTTAGCCGCGTCAAATTCTTGCGACCAAATTAGTTCGCCGATTAGTGGGTCAGAGTGCACAGGGGTTTGTTTGTCGGTCATGGCGGCCTTAGCTTCGAGTGAGATTTTCGGGTCAAGACCCAGGCATAAGCAGGGGTCTTTGGGTGCGGCCGCACATCCGCGTGTTTAAGCTTATGGGCAACTCGATGATTTTTCGCAAAAACCTTGCCGCAGCCAAATCTAGACTTGTGAAATGAGTGAAACTTCTCGCAAGCGCAGCAGACCGGTCTGGCTTTCGCGCAATCTTTTGGCCCTGTCGTGGGTTTCGCTGTTGCAAGATGCGGCGAGCGAGATGATCTATCCGTTGCTCCCTGTGCTGCTCAACACTGTGATGGGTGCCCCGGCTGCCGTGATTGGCCTCCTTGAGGGTGCGGCCGAGGGCGCTGCTGCTGCCATGAAGCTAAGCAGTTCGTGGATCAACCGTTTTGTTCCGCGCAAAGTAATGGTGCTCGCCGGTTATGGGGCGGCTGCATTCGGCAAACTCTTGGTGGCTGCTGCAGTGTTTTGGCCTGCAGTGCTCGTTGGCCGCGTGGTTGACCGCATTGGCAAGGGGCTGCGTTCGGCCTCACGCGATGCCATATTGTTGAACGGTTCGGCGCGTGAACACCGTGGGCGCGTCGTTGGCTTTCACCGAATGGCTGACACCACCGGCGCTGTGATTGGGCCACTGCTTGCCCTCGGCCTACTCGCGATTTTTAACTCGGATGTTCGCCCGGTGCTCTGGTTCGCCGTTGTTCCTGGCGCGCTCTCAACTCTCACGGTTTTGTTTGTGCGTGATCGCGATGATGTTTGGCGTGCTCACCGCGAGCGCCGCAGGGCGACTGGGCGCGCGCTTGCCTCAACATTTGCTCATGTTGTGCCAGAACCGTCAGCCTCAGCCTCAGCCTCATCGTCGATACCGCCTGAGAAGCTTTCGCCACGCGCCCGTTCGGCGATTGGGCTCATTGTGGCTTTTAGCGTCTTGAATTTTCCTGATGCGCTCTTGCTATTACACCTGAGTCAGATTGGACTTTCACTTTCGAGTGTGGTGGCCGTTTATTTGCTATTCAACATCACCAACGCGGCTTTGAGTTTGCCGGCTGGAATGCTCAGCGATAGGTTCAAGCCGAACCAAGTTTTTGCGGTTGGCCTCTTGCTTTTTGCGATTGCATATGGAGGCATGTCTTTAACCCGCGATTTGACCACTTCTGTAATTCTTTTTGTGATTTATGGTGCCTATGCTGCGGTGCAAGACACGGTCGGCAAAAGTTGGGTTTCTAAGCTTGCGCCTGAGAGTCGGCAGCTTTGGGCGCAATCGCTGTTGCAGGGGCTTAGTGGTTTTGGCGTGTTGTTTGCCGGGCTTTGGGCGGGCGTGATCTGGGTAGCTTCGGCTGGCCCGCTCGGCGTGGGTTTCGGTTCGCTTGCGCTGGCCATTTCTGGCGTTGGCGCTCTTTTGGCAGCCGCTTTGGCTTTTGGTCTCGGGCGTTTGCGCGGTTAGGTAGCCCTGCCTCGCAAGCTGTTTTCTCGGGAGTAGGCTAGCGATATGGCAACAACCACTAAAGATGCCGCCACTTTTGGCAGCGCAGGCGCAGCAAGCGCCATTA
>CANFKN010000134.1 GCA_947447385.1 Microbacteriaceae bacterium | reverse complement strand
TCAACACCGTCGATTGCAAACACCTACGGTGGTTCGTTCTCGGCAGTTCAAACTGAAACCATCACGAACACTGGCGATGGCGATCTAGTCTTCGGTGCTGGCGCAGTTACCAAAACCGGCGCAAATGCAGCCGACTACACCATCGTGGCCGACAACTGCTCAAGCCAAACGGTTGCACCAGCTGGCACCTGCACCGTAACTTACAAGTTCAAATCAGCTGTGGCTGGCACCCGAACCGCAAACCTCGTGTTTGCCAGCAACGCCGTCAGCAGCCCAGACACTGTTGGTTTGAGCGCTGTAGCAATGGGTGTTGTGTCCATCAAAAAGATTGAATCAACCTCGGGTTCAACTCGCGGCGGTCAAAGCGTTGAAATCTATGGCACCGGCTTCACCGCAGGTTCGACCGTAACCTTCGGCGGAGTCAATGCAACTGTGACCAAGCGCAGCGGTTCAACCAAGATTGTGGTTCGCACACCAGCCCACGCCTCTGGCAAAGTACTCGTGATTGTCACTAACCCAGACACTGGCAGCGCGAGTTACAACGGATACACCTACAAAAAGTAGCACTCCAAGACACTGCGAATGCGCCTCTGGCTTCGGCTAGGGGCGCATTCGTTTAAAGCGGAATCGTCACGCTCAGCTTAAAGCCCATCCCAGGTTTTGAGTCAACAATCTTGGTGGCTTTCAAGATTGAAACCCACGAGTCAATCAAAACAGTGCCAAAGCCCGCGTCGATTTCATCGGTTGTGGCGCCAGGGCCGTCATCGTCGATTGTTAGATTGCAATGAGTTTCATCAGTCATAGCGACCGTGATATTCACATTTGAGGCTGGGCCGTGTGTGATTGAGTTCACAATGGCTTGTTCGATGATTCGATAAATGCCCAGGCAAAGCTGTGTGTTTGAGCGAATGGCCGAATCATCGATTTGAATGTCAAAATTCATACCTGAAGAAAACTGCTCAATCAAGTCTTCGACCGCCGATTTCAAGCCGAGGTCTTTGACGTTTGGTTGAAGAGCGTTGCCGACAAGTCTCAAATCGATTCGGCGAAGCTTTTCGAGGCGGGCTCTGATTGCTTCGAGACTCTCAAATGTTGAACCGGTTGTCTCTTTTTCAATCGTTGCTAACTGCATGGAAATGACCATAAGGTCGGCTTGAACTCGGTCATGCAAGAAACGAGAGGTTTGGCCTTTTTGCTGCTCTTCGGCTTCAACAAGTTGCTTTTGGCTCGCTCGAAGTTGTTTGGATATGCGCTTCGCACTAGCTAGTCGCTCAAGGATTTTTCGTTCATACCTGAATATTGCGGTCAAGATCAAGGAACCGAGAATGAGATTTATAGCGCGGTAAAGAGGGCTTGCTCCTAGCGACCCGACAGCAAAACCGAAGAGGGAAGAATTTATGGGTTCAAAAAGCTTCAGAAAGGTAAATACAACGGCAAGCGAAAGCAACATCACACCTGCCGAAAACAAATAACCACTCGAAAGTCGCTTGAACGTAGACTCTGCGCTCACCGTTATAGCCAGAATGATTGCGCTCGAAACCAAAGCAATGAAAACGAAGCTACCAAAAATGAGCAATCGTTCTGAAAGGTCTGTGGCCCGAAGAATCTGGGGATTGAACCGACCTCCAAAGTTAGCCAAGCTAAAAATAAAAATGAGAAAAAATCTGTAACCATGCGAACTCATGTTGCGCAGAGAAAAAGCCTCAAATTTTTGCTTCATCTTAGTTTTTTGATTTCGAGATATTTGAGCACGGCAGCCGTTTTTAGGTCAGATGATGCGTTGATGTTCGGCAAAAGAATGGCATACGCCCTAGATAACTCTTTGCGAACGTAGTCATAGCTGATTCCCAATTCGGCAGCGATATCTTGGGCTGACCAACTTTGAACTGCTAGGTCCATAACAGTTCGCTGCCTCGGACTAAGCGAGAAATAGATGTTCGTGTGTTGATCGCGCAAAGCAACATTTTGGTCAATGAGGTCAGACCAGTTGCCCTTAGCCGAACAAGAATCAAGCAACACGTCAACATAGTCTTCGACAGCCATGTCTGAGTTTTTTTCAATCAAAGACCAACCGCTGCGCATAGCCTCCGGCACCCTCTCAATCAGTGATTTTGAACGGTACTGAGAATAAATGACCACACCTAAGTTCTCATTCATAATTCTTAGGGCGATTCCCAGCTCGATTCCGTTTAGGCCGTTTTCATCAAGCGCAAAGTCAATTAATGCAGCATCGGCCTTGCGAATTTCGGCGTTGCCAAACAGCTCTTCGGCACTGCCGAAATTGCCAATCAAATCGACATTAGGCAGATCGGCAAGCATCGAGCCGAGCAAGCGACGAAGAGCAGAGTCGTTTTCGACATATAGCAACTTGAGTTTTCTCACACTTTAGTTTTGCACTTGAATTGCTGCCTTAGGTGTTGGCTGTCACAGTTGTGCACTCCATTGTGCGGATTATTCGAGAATTCGATTGCAGCGATGAACCGCTGAGAAAGTAGAGAAACATGAGCTCAAAATTACTCGAGAAAGCGACGTTCGGTGGCCTCCAAAATATTCAGAAACAGCAAGATTAAATTCAGTCTTCAAAGACCGAAAATAATGGGCGCCGTCGCCATAATTTCACTTATCGTGTCGAGCGCAATAACAGCCGTCGGAAGCCCAGCGGTGGCCTTCGCTTCGGGCACATGGACAAAGAAAACCATAGTTAGCAATGACACTTTTCAGCGTGTGGCAATGAGCAGCGACGGCACAAGGCTGGCAATTGCGTCATACGACGACGGTTCTCAAAACTTTGGGAACATCTACACTTCAACTGACTCAGGCACTAACATATCGTTGATAAGCGGCACGAACACAGAGAACTATGCAGCCATAGCTTCTAATGGCGACGGCACAAAACTCGTAGCGGTCGGTGGCGGATACACTGGAAGCATTCGCACTTCAACAAATTCAGGAGTCACTTGGACACAGCAAACTAGCTCTAACACTGAATGGACTGCGGTTGCATCTAACGACGACGGCACAAAACTTGCTGCAACTGCTCTAAACGGAAAAATCTCTGTTTCTTCAGATAGTGGCTCTACTTGGAAGGCAACTTCATCCTCCAACGCTGCGTGGATGTCAATCGCATCAAGCTCAGACGGCACAAAACTTGCAGCAACCGTTAATCAGGGCAAAATTTGGACTTCTTCAGACTCGGGAACAACCTGGACTGTGCGGTCAGGTCCAGGAGTCGGCGCCTGGAAATCAATCTCATCAAGCTCCGACGGCACGAAACTGGCAGCCGTAAGAGATTTTGTTTACACTTCGACCAATTCAGGTGTCACTTGGACTAAACAATCGACGTCTGGGAACAGAAGTTGGCTGTCAATCGCATCAAGCTCCGACGGCACGAAACTGGCAGCCACAGCCTCGTTAGGCTACGTCTACACGTCTCAAGATTCAGGAGCTACCTGGACGCAACAGAACTCTCCTGGCACTGGTGCCTGGAAGTCGATTGCCTCAAGCAGCGATGGAAAGCATTTGGCGGCATTGCAGTCCGATGGCAGCCTTTGGCTCTTCAATGATTCGCCTCCGCTTGCGCCCTCAATCACTTCAGTTTCACCAACCAGTGGAACTTTGGCGGGCGGCACTTCGATTACGCTGACCGGCACTGGCTTCGCCACCGGAGCAACCGTAACTATTGGTGGTTCTGACTGCACCAGCGTTGTCGTTGTTTCAGCGACCGCAATCACCTGTGTTACGCCATCAGGCACGTCGGGGGCCAAGGATGTCGTGGTGACGAACCTCGACACTCAGACCGTCACTTCAACTGGTGCATTTACCTACACTGCTCCGGTGCTTAGTGCATCAACACCATCGATTCCGAACACCAACACAGGTTCAACCTCAGTGGTCCAAACCGAAACCATCACGAACACCGGCAACGCCGATCTAGTATTCGGTGCTGGTGCAGTAACTGTTTCGGGAACGAACAGTGGCGACTTCACCATCGTTACGGATGGATG
>CANFKN010000133.1 GCA_947447385.1 Microbacteriaceae bacterium | reverse complement strand
GTCGCCGTTAATCCAAGTCGACGACGGGCCTGAAGCTCAGCAGTCATTTTGAAAATTGGCGCAGGCAAAAGGTGAACTTCGTCATAAACCACGAGGCCCCAGTCATTGGCGTTTAGCAGCGACAGGTGAGCATATTCGCTCTTTCGCTTAGTAGTCAAAATCTGATAGGTCGCAATTGTGATCGGCTTGATCTCTTTCATCGAGCCAGAATATTCGCCAATCTCGTCTTCGGTCAGTGTGGTTCTGCGAATCAACTCAGACTTCCATTGCCTAGCTGAAACGGTGTTTGTCACCAAAATCAAAGTGTTCGTTTTAGCAACCGACATGGCAGCAGCGCCGACGATTGTTTTGCCCGCGCCACATGGCAAAACCACAACGCCCGAACCGCCGTTCCAAAACTTGTCGACAGCCTCAGACTGATAGCCGCGAATCTGCCAACCGACCTGGTCGAGCGCGATCTCGTGAGGGGTGCCCTCGGCGTAGCCGGCGAGGTCTTCGGCGGGCCATCCGAGTTTCAAAAGTTCTTGCTTCAACTGGCCACGTGCCCAAGGCGCAATGCCCCACGCATTTTGTGAACGCGGGTGCGTCAGCAATTCGGCTATTTTCTTATGGCGGGTGACCTCAACTAGCACAACGCCAGCGGTCGAGGTGAGAATCAGTTCATCGTTTTCATCGCGCTCGATGACGAGGCGGCCGTATCGACCCATGGTTTCAGTGATGTCGGTGCGAACCGAAGTTGGCACAGCGAACTTGGCATAACGGTCGAGCACACCAAGAACGAAGTCTGCATCGTGGCCGGCTGCGCGTGCGTTCCACAAGCCCAGGCGGGTGATGCGGTAGGTGTGAACGTGTTCGGGCGCGCGCTCAAGTTCGGCAAAAACTGCCAAATCGTGACGAGCATCGGTCGCCAGCGGGTGGTCAACTTCGAGCAAAGCGGTCTTATCGCTCTGAACGATTAGTGGGCCGTCAGCCATTGTTCCCCTACCTCGATGAATAGACAATTCTAGCGTGGCAAGTTGCGAAAACTAGTCTGCAACTGGGGATGCGCCCGTAATTCGTTCTAGAGGAATCGTGCGCTCAATTTCAGCGCGAGTGTCGATGCCGCGAAGGCGACCGTTTGACAGGTTTCTCGGTTCAATCAAGAACTCGTGCTTGGCGCCGCTTCTATCGGTTGCCATAATCAGCAGCTTGGCTTTGTTTTTTAGAGCGAACTCAATCTGGCGAACTAGGTCATCACCTTCAGGTTCGCTGCCGAGTTTGGCGTCGTGTTCGCGCAGACGCTCGATATCGTTTGCGACGGTAGTGATTATGGCCATGGTGCTGGTGCGAGTAGGTAATGTTCGAGGTGAAATAACTCGGCCTGCAGCGTCAACTCGAATCGCGCTGAAACCAGCCTCACGCAAACCAAAATAGATTACTTCGGGTTCAAATCGGCTAAACAGGTCGCCGTCTGGGTTCTGTCGAATGCTAAAAGGTCGAAGTCTGGTTTCGTTGAGAATTTCGGTTAGCAAAATCGGGTCAACCGACTTGATCAAACTGCGTGCTTCGCCAGGGCCTTCGCAAACCTGAAGTCTGCCGAATCGGCCAACTGCTTCTCGAAGCAGGTAGTCAACCGGTTGAGGCAATTCTTTGTCTGACAACTCTGTCAGCAGCTCACGAATCTTGGCCTCGGTCAAGCCGGTTTCGAGGCCGTGGCTGATGCTTAGAGCATTCAACCGGTAGGTGCTCGCCATTGAAATCTGTTCGGTTTCGGCAAACTTGCGCAGCTCAATCTCAATCAGAGTTGGCAGCGGGCCTGGCGCAATCAGTGATAGGTCAGCCTGAATAATCAAGCGCTCGCTGGTCGGTGGTAGGTGCTCGGCGAGCATCTCTGCCGCTTTTGCGAAGTTGCCCTCAAGCACTGGTTGAAACCAACTCGTTGCCGATTGACCAGCGGTTATGCCAATCAGTTCTGCGGTTGCCTCGAGGCTTGAAATGTGAGAGTTCACTTGGGCGTCAGCCAACGGGTAGGTGAATCTAAAAAGAGCGTCGAGACTTTGATCGGGGTGCAGTTTTGCCATTGCAAGCAGTTCTGCCGCCGAGTCATCGCCCAAGGTTGTGCGCCAGGTTCTCACCAGAGCCTCGAAACGCTTTGCCGGCGAAAGCTCTAGCCAAAGATCTGCTTCGGTGCCTAGTGACCAGCGACCCTCGGCAGCAGCAATCAAATGGTTTTCTCGGGCCAAGGCATAGATTGCGCGAGCAAAGTCATTGGTTTTGCGCAAGTGACCAGCAAGTCGTTTGAGATCAGCCAAGCCGACACCGCGTTTGCCAACCTCGCGCACATAACGCTGGTCAACGTCAAAGTGAAGTTCTGTCAGAGCCTGCATGGCTTCGAAGGCAGCTACCCCGGCATCTCGGTCGGCTGCTTCGAGGCTGCGATCTGCGCCGGTGGCAGCCTCAGCCTCATCGGCAAAGTTGGTTTTTTCGAAGGTGGCAAAAGCTGCTCGCACCAGATCTGAAACGCGATAGCTCGCAGTGCCTGCGTCGGCGACTTCGCGAAAGACCAAAAGCTGGTTTGCCAGCTTCTCTAAAGTTTTTTCATCGAGCGACTCTGGTTTGACGCCTGAACAGAGTGCGCTCAGCGCGCGGGCTTGGCTTCGTGGCAAAGCAGCAATCGTGGCTTTGAGCCCCTTAGGTTCGCCAACTGCTGTTGCAAAATCTAGAAAGTCTCTAAAGCCAGAGCTTGATATTTGGCGAGTCTTGAGCAGAGTCGTTAGAAACTCGTCGGTCGATTTTCTCAGCGCGTTAGCAAGCGCAACGATTTCGGTCATGGTGAAGCCCCCAGGTCGAACCTATTGGTTCGAACGGTTTTGGCGAGCCTTTTCAATAACTGAAACGATAAAAAGAGCGATCATCAAAAGCATTCCAGCCAGCATGCCGATGCTTGCGAGTGGGCCGAAAATAGCAAAAAGGCCCTTCCAGCCGAAAGCTGCGCTTGCGATGAGCACTGCAATACTTGCGATTGCTGTGCCGATTACACCGACAATCATTGCTGTCAAAATGCGCTGAACTCGCGTTGGACCAGCGTTTTCGGGAGTGTTTTCGATTTTTGCCATCTTTTAAGCCTACCTTTGATAGGCAAACCATTGGCTACTTAAAGTTTCGGTTAGGTAAAATAATGGTTGGCTCTAATGAAAGAGGATTCCATGCCCACCGGCAAAGTAAAGTTTTTCGACGAAGAAAAAGGTTTCGGCTTCATCGCTACTGATGATGGCGGCGAGGTCTTTTTGCACGCCAGCGCATTGCCTTCAGGTGTGACTGATGTGAAACCGGGCACCCGCCTTGAGTTTGGCATTGCTGATGGCAAGAAGGGCGCTCAAGCTCTTTCAGTGAGAATTCTCGAAGCGCCACCAAGCTTGGCAAAGCTATCTCGCAAGCCTGCCGACGAAATGGCAGTGATCATTGAAGACCTTATTGGTTTGCTTGACAACCTCGGTGCTGGCCTAAAGCGCGGCAAATACCCTGAGGGTGCTGGCTCTAAGAAGGTTGCATCGTTGCTTCGCAAGGTTGCCGATGAACTCGACGCCTGAATCGGCTGACTTCGCAAACCGCGAAGTTGCCCGCAAGGCTGTTGTTACCAGTGCTGGCGCGGTTGCGATTGGTGATTTTATCGAGGCTGTTGTTGAAGAGCCTGGCATCACCTGCTACAACTTTCAGAGCAAGCTAAAGGGTTACCCTGACTGGCGCTGGTCGATTGTTATGTTCACCCCTGAAGGTGAAGCGGCAACAATCTCTGAGGTTTTGTTGTTGCCAACTGACGGTTCGTTGAAGGCCCCCGACTGGGTTCCTTGGAGCGAACGTTTGGCTGACTACCAAGCGCTTCAGGCTGAGCTTGAGGCGGCTGCGGCTGCTGAAGCTGCAGAAGCTGCTGCACTAGCTGCCAATGGCGAAGTCGCTGAGAGCGAAGAAGCCGATGACGACAACTTTGTTGATTTTGATGAAGACGACTTATCGCTTGCGGCTGACGTGAACGAAGCCGAAGACACCAAGAGCAATGCCAACTCCACAGGTCGCAAGCTGCCAGGT
>CANFKN010000132.1 GCA_947447385.1 Microbacteriaceae bacterium | reverse complement strand
AACGGAACCACAAGCGGCGCTGGTTTTGCGGCTCACGCTCGCACGACGCTGCGAGTTGTTCTGCACGGGTTGAGCGAAGATTCTGCCCCTGGTGTGATTGAACTCGAAAACACCGGCGACAACTTCGAGGTTTCGGTAGCTCTCTAGTGCTTAAAGCAAAAGGGCCTCTCGCAAGAGAGGCCCTTTTGCTTGCCCAAACAAGATTATTTAGATTTTGGCTGGTTTGACTGGCTTTTCAAGAGTGAACTTGATTGCCGCCAACGCATCGTTACGTGCAACGCTCGCCGAGGCGATAGCTGCATTCTTAGCCGCTTTAGCTTCTGCTTTCGCTGAAACATTGTGGTTGCCTTTTACCGAGGCATTGAAAGAGCGCTTGGCATTTGAAACGGTTGACTTGAAGGTCTTGCCGATTTGCTTCTTGGCCTTAGCCTGAGCCTTAGTTAGCGACTGCCACGCTTTTTGAGCAACCTTGTATGCCTTTTTAGCCTCTTTGGTTCCTACCGCTGCCGCCGAGTAACTTGCCTGTGCGCTTTCGTAGCTTGCCTTCGCGGTCAAAACGGCATCAATGCTTAGCTGATCGGCCGGGTTGATGGTTGTCTGAACCGAAATGTCAGAGGCAACCACCTCGACGGTGTCGATGGCTTTTGCCTGTGCAGAGCTGCCAAAAATCAAAGCCAAGGCTACAAGGCTTGAACCGGCGAGCTTTAGTGCTGAAATGTTTTTCATTGTGTCCTCGAATCTCTGTGCTTGAAAACTTTCAACTACATTGTCACCTGTCTATCGTGTGAGATTAATAAGAGTTTGCGCCTAGCTCCCTGAGAGTTTAAGCAGTGCATAAGTGACACAACTAAATTTGTTGACAGGAGGCATTGTGAGAGCTCGATTGCTAATCGTTGACGACGAACCTGCGCTTTGTGACATGCTCGCAGATTCATTTCGGCTTGGCGGCTATGAGGTTGAAACTGCCCTCGACGGCAAGACGGCCCTACGACTAACCGAAACGTCTAAGTTCGATTTGATAATCAGTGACATCAACATGCCCTACATGGATGGCCTTGAGTTCATCGAACGCCTCAGGGCTACGGGCGATGAAACCCCGGCCATCATGCTGAGTGCAAGGGGCACCCGCCCTGACATAAATGCCGCGCTAAGAATTGGCGCTGACGACTATGTTGCAAAACCTTTTGGATTAGAAGAACTCGCCTTGCGGGTTGCCGCGGTGCTTCGCAGGTCGATGAGGCAACAACTTCAATCTGAACTCTTACAGTGTGGGCCAGTTACCTTAGACGAGGAACGACACGAAGTTCTGGTTGATTCCCAAGTGGTCGATCTGTCACCCACAGAATTCAGTTTGCTTCGAGCGCTGATGCTGCGACAAGGCAAAATGGTTTCAAAACAGGCCCTGCTGAGCCAAGTCTGGAACATCGGCTTTCAAGCTGATTCAAATGTCGTGAGCACATATATTTCGTACCTTCGCAAAAAATTACACACCCCGAACTGGCAGGGAATCAAAACCGTTAGGGGTTTGGGTTTTCAAATAGACGCTAAGGGTGACTGAACAAAGTGCGTCTTAGATTAAAAATCATTTTGATTAGTTCTTTGGCGACAGGCACCGTTGCACTTGCATCAGGAACGGTGGCAGCTGTTGCGACCTGGAACAATGCCATTGCAACCATCGACAACAAGCTCGACATTATGGCCGAAAACGCATGCTCATCTGGTGACCCGTTGGGCAATGCTCTTTTGCAACTGGAATCGGTCGGGCCTGACACCGAAGTAGCATTCTTTTCAATCAACAAAGACTTGTCTGTGTTGGGCGATAACGAGCTGGTCATTAGAAACAAGCCGGGCATCAGACAGTTGCGCCTAGCTTCTCACCAACCGTTGACCATTGAGGCCAATGGTGTTGAGGCTTATCGGCTTCGAACTTGCGCGATGCCAGACAAGGAATACGTTGTATTTGCAACTGCGCTGCAAGAGGCCAGGGCCAACACGAGTGGGTATATTGCAATGCTTTCGGCGGTGGCAGCTTCAACGCTAATTATTGGCGGGCTTGCCCTTTGGGTCATGACGCGCAGAGACTTGCGGCGTGTCGAATATCTCATCAACCAAGCCCGTCGCATTTCAACGGGTGATTTTGAAACGCAGCTCGAAGCTACAAAAGGCAATTCAGAACTCGACACATTAAATAATGCACTTTCAAGCATGGTGGAATCTCTCAAGGCGGCACTAAACGGTGAGCGCGAACTTCAAAACCGAATGAAGGTTTTCATCGCTGACGCTAGTCACGAGTTGAGAACGCCACTCACCCTAATTCGGGGATACACCGAGCTTGCATTCGACAAAAGACAGACTGATGCTGAAGTAATCGAACGAAGCAAAGATCGCATTTTTGACCAAATTCAACGCATGCAGACTCTTGTTAACGATCTGTTACTGCTTGCCGAGGTGGAACATGAAAGACCCAGCGACACCGAATTAGTGAATTTCTCTGACATTGTCTTGGCCGCCACCGCCGACCTGCAAACCTTGCACCCCGCCAGAAAAATTGAAACCATTGTCGAACTTCAGGTCTTTGTAGCAGGCTCTGAGCGACTGCTAAGCCAGCTGCTCGCAAATATTGTTTCAAACTTGTCTAGATACGTGCCAGAAGACAAAAAGATAACTTTTCAACTTAGGCAATCGCAAAATTCAGTGTGGTTGAGAGTTGACGATGCGGGTGACGGTTTACCCAAAGGCGCTTATCAAAAGGGCATTCAGAGATTCGGTCGCTTAGACACATCGAGAAGCAGGGCTTCAGGAGGCTCTGGTTTAGGGCTTAGCATCATGTCTGCAATCGTCGATCAACACGGCGGAAGTTTCAGCATGAGCCCAAGCGAAATGGGCGGGCTCTGCACGACCATCGAGCTTCCTCGACCAGAAAAAACTCCCAATTAGTTCAGAAAAATCACACACGCATTTCACACGTTTTCAGAGGTTCAATGAAGACGTGCAAAAAGGTTTGCACAAAAGGAGATACCGATGAAGAAAGCACTAGTCGCTTTGACGCTAGCAACAGCGTTGGTTCTAAGTGGTTCACCGGCAAGTTTTGCTGCTGCTACACACAGCGCAAAATCAACCAGTTCACACTCAGCAACCGCGCTCGCTGGTTCTAAGGCTGGCTCAAAAGCCGGCTCGAAGGCATCAGCAAAGGCTAAAAAGGCTAAGGCAGCAAAAGCATCAGCTAAGGCCAAGAAGGCCAAAGCAAAAGCTAAGAAGGCCAAGGCCGCCAAGAAGGCATCAAAGTAATTTCATAAAAAGTTGGGCCACTCCTCGCACAGGGGGTGGCCCAATTTTTGTCTAGTTTCGACCTGGGTGAACGAAATACACTTTGCCGCCCGGGTGCAATACCGACGTGGCTAAAACCACCGACTGAAACCTTCCATGAGCCGTGTGGCTCGCATAAAAGATTTTTGTTTCGGCTTCGCTGCGCACCACCGCTGTGACAATCGCAGAGTGGTCGCGGTCGCCGCTGGAATCCCAGTCAAAAAATGCCAGGTCACCCACTTTCACGAGTTCGCGTTGTGAGTAGCTAAGTTGTTTTGAGCCCTTCAACGATCTCAAATAACCGCTCAGTGCCGTTGAACTGACCCAGGTGCGGCTAATGTTCCACGTGGAACCAAGCTGGTTATGCCACAGGTTCGATTGCTTCAGACCGCGGGCAGCAAGAGTTTGACTCGCAAAGTTGGCGCAATTGTTCTTCGGAATGTAGCCCCATTTATCTGCCGTTTTATCAGAAAAATGTTCGCGGATGTATCGCATCTGCCGCACCACCGGCTTCGTCAAGCCCGTTGCCGAGGGCGGCATTTGGGCATCGACGCGAATCTTCGTTGCGGCGCCCTTGGTCTTTCCAAACATGGCCGTGACAGAGAACTTGAGTGCCGTGCCTAGCGGAAAATCGCTGATCGTGATTCCGCTCTCTGAGTGCACGCCGTCATCAAAAACCAAAGTCTTCTGAATGCCTGCATAACGCAAACTCACAACATGCTCGGTGACACTGCCCGCCTTAGCAACTGGTGGGTTCCAGTCGAGCACTATTTTTGCGAGCGATGGTT
>CANFKN010000131.1 GCA_947447385.1 Microbacteriaceae bacterium | reverse complement strand
TTGCTGACCTTTGCCGTGCGTCCCTTGCGGACCAACTGCTGAATTGTTGGCACTGCTTCTCCTTGTTCGGATGTTACTGATTTGCAAGCTTTGATACGCCATTTTGGCGTCTCTAAAGTTCGGTGGCCCACCGGAGCGTTTGTAGCTGCTAGGGCATCTGCGTGTTTCTTAGCACACGCTTATGCAAGCCTACTGCAAGACTCTCCGATGGGTCAAATGGATTTACTTACTCGTTGGTTGAATAGTCTTCGAGTGAGGTTGATGAGAACAGGTTAACCGCACTAAACGCGTCAGCAGCAAGAGCTCCTGGGGTTTCGATTGGTTCTGCCCAAATGCGGTTTGGATACTTCTCGTTCTTCGCTGCTTCTGTAGCTTCGACCGAAATGTTGCGGTACTGCTTCAAACCGGTTCCCGCAGGAATCAGCTTGCCGATGATCACGTTCTCTTTGAGACCAACAAGTTTGTCTTCGCGACGGTCAAGAGCTGCCTGAGTTAGAACTCGGGTGGTCTCTTGGAACGAAGCTGCTGACAACCATGACTGAGCTGCCAATGAAGCACGGGTCATACCCATAACTTCTTGACGAGCCGATGCTGGCTTCTTGCCGTTCTTCACTGCTTCGCGGTTAGCTGCAGTGAAACGGGCACGGTCGATGATTTCACCAGGAAGCATCTCGGTGTCGCCGCTTTCGATAACGGTGACCTTGCCGAGCATCTGACGAACGATAACCTCAAGGTGCTTGTCGTGCAGAGGCACACCCTGTGAACCATAGATCGCCTGAACACCACGAATGATTTCGGCTGCAGCTTCACGCGCACCCTTAACCATTAGAACTTCGTGAGGAATCGGGGTTCCGTCAACTAGGTAGTCGCCGGCCTTCACTTCTTCGCCGATTTCAACTAGAAGGTCATCGCGGCTTACCACTGAAGTGATAGGCGCATATGGTGACAACTTCTTGAAGGTCTTTGAAGTGGTGCGGCTGAACGAGTAAGCATTTGCTAGGTCTTCTGCTTCTTTTTCTGCAGCTTCGCCGATTGGGCGAACATAGACGTCGTATTTGCTTGCACCAGAAGTGGTTGGAACCTCAACGATGTCAACCTTGCCTGGCCAGAATGCCATAACAGCAACCTTGCCAGCCTGGCGCCAACCCACACGAGCTTCGAGCAAGTCGGTAACACCGTTTAGACCCTGGGTAATGTCATAAGAAATCAGACGCTCAACACGAACCTTCTGGCCACCGATTGACTTCAAAATGGTCTGCTTCTTAGCGTTCGATGCAGCACCACCGGTGTGGAAGGTGCGCATGGTTAGCTGAGTACCAGGCTCACCGATTGACTGAGCCGCGATGATGCCGATGGCCTCACCGAGGTCAACTGCGTCGCCAGTGGCCAACGAGGTGCCGTAGCACTTCGCGCAAACGCCGGTCTGTGACTCACAGGTGAGCACTGAACGAACGTTTACAACCTCTAGGCCGGCATCCTTGAGCTTGTTTACAAGCTTGGTGTCAACGATTTGACCAGCAACTGCAAGAGTCTCTTTGCCAACCTTGATGTCTTCAACGAGGCAACGAGCCAAGATTGAAAGCTCAACCTGGTCTGCATCTAGAAGGTCTTTTTCAAGGCCACGGGTGGTGCCACAGTCTTCTTCGCGAACGATAACGTCTTGCGCAACGTCAACTAGACGACGGGTTAGATAACCTGCAGCAGCAGTCTTCATCGCGGTGTCAGCGTTACCCTTTCGAGCACCTGTTGCGTTAATGAAGTATTCGTTAGCGGTTAGACCAAGAAGGTAGTTGCCCTTCACTGGCATCGGTGCAAAGTCACCCGATGAGGTAGCCACAGGGCCACGCATACCAACAATCGAACGAATCTGTAGCCAGTTACCACGAGCACCTGAGTTGACCATCTTTGAGATGGCGTTGTCTGCAGGAATCGAGTTCTGAAGCAACTCTTGAATCTCGTTAGTGCGCTTGAACCACAACGAACCAAGTTCGTCACGGCGCTCAAGGTCGCTCTTTAGACCAGAGTCGAATGCCTCTTGAATCTTGGTGTGCTCTGCTTCGGCCGAGATGATCATCTTGGCGCGCTGAGCTTCGAACTCGCCTGAGTCGAAGTTTGCGTCAGAGATCGACATCGAAACGCCTGAGCGAGTTGCCCAGTAGAAACCTGCGTCTTTGATGCGGTCAAGTGCCTGTGCAACCTCGGTGCGGCTGAAAGCTTCAACAAGGTCAGTAACGATCTTGCCGATTTCTTTCTTGCCAACCTGGCGCTCCTGGTATTCAAAACCAACAGGAAGGGTCTGGTTGAACAACGCGCGACCGAAAGTGGTCTCGCGAAGTTCGCCGTTTAGGCGAATCTTCACTAGAGCCTGAAGGTCAAGAATCGGCTTGCCATCGACGCGTGCGTCGAAAGCCTGCTGAGCTTCTGCGATTGAACCGAAGACCTTGCCCTCGCCAACAGCACCCTCTTTAAGAGTGGTCATGTGGTAAAGACCAATGATCATGTCTTGAGTTGGCACTGCAACTGGGCGGCCGTCAGAAGGCTTCAAGATGTTGTTCGAAGCAAGCATCAAGATGCGCGCTTCGGCCTGAGCTTCAACCGATAGAGGAAGGTGAACAGCCATCTGGTCACCGTCGAAGTCAGCGTTGAACGCTGCACAAACGAGAGGGTGAAGCTGAATAGCCTTGCCTTCAACCAAAAGCGGCTCAAAAGCCTGGATGCCTAGACGGTGAAGGGTCGGTGCACGGTTTAGTAGCACCGGACGCTCGCGAATAACTTCTTCGAGAACACCCCAAACCTGAGGGCGGCTGCGTTCAACCATGCGCTTAGCGCTCTTGATGTTCTGAGCTAGGCCCAGGTCAACTAGACGCTTCATAACGAAAGGCTTGAATAGCTCGAGAGCCATTAGCTTAGGCAGACCACACTGGTGAAGCTTGAGCTGTGGACCAACAACGATAACTGAACGACCCGAGTAGTCAACGCGCTTGCCCAGAAGGTTCTGGCGGAATCGACCCTGCTTGCCCTTGAGCAAGTCGCTCAGTGACTTCAAGGCGCGGTTTCCGGTGCCGGTAACGGCACGGCCGCGACGACCGTTGTCGAACAACGCGTCAACAGCTTCTTGAAGCATGCGCTTTTCGTTGTTCAAAATGGTCTTTGGCACGGCACCGAGGTCGATGAAGCGCTTTAGACGGTTGTTGCGGTTGATCACACGACGGTAAAGGTCGTTGAGGTCTGAGGTAGCGAAACGGCCACCGTCAAGCTGAACCATCGGACGAATCTCTGGTGGCAAGACCGGAAGAACGTCTAGAACCATTGAGGTCGGAGGGGTGCTTGAGCTGATGAACGACTGCACAACCTTGAGGCGCTTGATTGCCTGAGTCTGCTTTGAGCCCTTGGTGGTTGCAATCTGCTCGCGAAGCTCAGCAGCTGCAGCGTCAAGGTCGAACTCAGCCAAAACGCGCTGAACAGCTTCGGCACCGATTGAGGTTTCGAAATATTCGCTGAAGCAGTAGTCGAAGTGGTCAAAGATGACGTCGTTCTGAATTAGGTCGCCTGGCTTTAGAGTCAGGAACAAACGCCAAGCCAACTGCTCTTTCTGCAAGTTAGTTGGGCGCTCGATGCGAGCATATTCGCGAACGATCTTGTCGGTCTTCTTCTTGAACTCAGAGATGAGCTGCTTAATCTGCTTCTCTTCTGCGGCGGTGCGCACGACAGGCGCGTCTTCGCCCTCTTCTTCGGTTGTGGTGCTGGCTTTTTCGTTGGCGTTGGCGTTGTTAGCCAAAGCCTTCTTGCCCCAGAAACCGTCAGGGTTCTTCTCTTCGGCGTCGATGAGCTGCTCAACGTTCTTAGCGAACGCGGCGTCAACCCAAAGAGGTGCCTCCCAGAACTTGATCGAAGGCTCAAGAGTTAGACCCTTTTCGCCAAGTGCGTCGAACTCGGTCTGAGCAACAGCCATCATCTCTTCGTGGCGGCTGTTCCAAAGTGCGCGAACGCGAGCAACATAGTCTTCTTTGATAAGCAGGGCGTCCATCGACTTGCCAGTCTCATCAACCTTCATCACGCGATAAGCGGCGAAATAGATGATCTTTTCAAGGTCTTTTGGAGCCATAGCCAATAGGTAACCCAAAC
>CANFKN010000130.1 GCA_947447385.1 Microbacteriaceae bacterium | reverse complement strand
GAAGGCAACACCACCGTTCTCGCCCGCTGCCTCTGCTAAAGGGTTCAGCGCAGCAGCTGATTCAATGATTTGCAGCCCGTCGCGCAGCCACTGCACTGCAGCGCCGGCAATAAAGACCGAGCCCTCGAGGGCGTAGGTAATTTTTGACCCGGTGGCAGTGGCGGTGGTGCTGGTAGCGCCGGTGGTGTACTCGTCGGGTAGCATCCACGCGATGGTCGTGAGCAAGCCGCTCGTGCTGGCGACTGCAGTCTGGCCAGTGTTCTGCAAAATGAATGCGCCCGTGCCGTAGGTGCACTTGGTGTCGCCAGCATCGAAAGCGCCGTGCCCAAAGAGCGCGGCCTGTTGGTCACCAGCAATGCCGGCAATCGCAACACCGGCAAGCTCAGGTAGTTCTGCGCAGGTGACTGCACCGACTTTGCCGCTAGATGGCACAACTTTGGGCAGGGCGCTTTCGGGCACTCCAAATAGCTCGAGCAGTTCGGGGCTCCAGTGACCACTGTGAATGTCGAGCAGCTGGGTTCTTGAAGCGTTGCTGGCGTCGGTGACGTGAACTTGGCCACCCGTAAGTCGTGCGATTAGGTAGCTGTCGATGGTGCCCACGGCCACCTCGCCAGCAATAACCCCAGCCCAAACAGAGGGTTCGTTGCGCGCGACCCACATTAGTTTGGTTGACGAAAAATATGGGTCTAGGCCAAGGCCGGTTATTTCACGCACTCGAGCTTCGAGACCGCCAGGCCTAGCGCGCAGTTCGTCGACTATCGACGATGTGCGACGGTCTTGCCAGACGATGGCATTTCTTGGGGCGCTGAGGTCATCTCGACGCCAGAAGGCAACTGTTTCTCGTTGGTTGGTGATGCCGATGGCTTCGATCTCGGCGTTCTCTGCGGTGCCTGAGTTGCCGAAGGTGTTCGCCTGCTCTGCAAGCGCAGAGCGAACAGCTATGAGCGTTGCCTGCCAGATCTGTTCGGGGTCGTGTTCGACCCATGCCAGTTGCACAAAGTGCTGTTCGAACTCGCTGTAACCCTGCGCAACGACGCGGCCAGCACGGTCAACAACAACGGCGGTTACGCCGGTGGTGCCTGCATCGATTGAAAGCACAGCCATGTGAAAAAGCTTAGTGTTCGAAGGGCTCGAAAATCTCGATAGTTGTGACGTCGTTATTGCGGCTTGGCCACTCGACGACGAGCATCGCGACGACCATTAGTGCGCCACCGATGATGGTTTTAGTCGCCAAAGTCTCTTGACCGACGCCCACTGCCAAAAGCGCGGTGAATAGAACTTCAAGGGTCAAAATGATGGCAACGCGCGATGAGTCAAACATTGACTGCGCCCAGGTTTGAACCCAAAAGGCTACTGCGGTTGCGA
Organism: Microbacteriaceae bacterium; assembly: GCA_947447385.1. Classification (GTDB taxonomy): domain Bacteria; phylum Actinomycetota; class Actinomycetes; order Actinomycetales; family Microbacteriaceae; genus Rhodoluna. The sequence goes on along the minus strand of CANFKN010000130.1, from coordinate 2,761 downwards.
ACACGGCGCAGAACAGCACGGCAAACCAAACGCCGCCATCCATTGGCGGCTGATATCCAGGGTGTTCAGGGTCGAGTAATGCGCCTAATGTGCAGACGATGCCTACTGTGCCAAGTTGCACAACTGTGAGGGCGTAGGTGTCTTTGCCTGGCGACCAGACACCCAACCCAACAATGTGTGCGGCAAATAGCACTGCGCAACCAATGACCCAGATTTGCCCAACTTCGATTGCGAAGTTGTTGATGCTGATGAAGCCCAGGGCAACCGTTGCCAAAATCACGCCGATCACGATTCGACCCGACGGCCGGTGGCCAAAGAGAAGCCATGCCAATACTGGCGTGCAAATGACATAAAGACCTGTGATGAAGCCGGTAATGGCCGCGGTGGTGACTTGAAGGCCAATGGTTTGGGTGATGTAGCCAAAACCGAGCAATAGACCAAGCACAATGCCCTTGCGAAGCAGGTCGCGGTCGATTGATTTGAAGACGCGAGGCTTCGCAAGCACCATTAGAACGGTTGCGATTAGAAACCGCGTAGCCAAGAAGTCATAGAAAGGTTCGCGGGCGATGGCGTCTTTCATGGTGACAAATGCGCCGCCCCAAGCGGCTGCAACTGCAACCAGGGCCAACATTGCCCAAGTGGTCTTTTTCACGAATCCTCCGCTATCTAACCTAGCGGGCTTGTTGCTTCATAAAACTCAATCGCCGCGATTCGGCGAGGTTTGCTCAGAGAAAGCACGGTCAGGTGCACAACCATCATCTCGCCAGGCTTCAATGCTCTAGCTTGGTGCAGAAGAATTTCGTCACTTTCGGTGCCAAACTCTGCGAGCGAGTCAAGAATTGTGGGCAGAGCGGGCCGGTGGGTGCAGAGCACTGAAGGGCGGCCATCCTCGACGATTTTATGAATGGTTTTGCGCGTTCGCTGCGGGCCTTTTGCTTCGCCCATCTCGCTAAGTTGCGAACGTTCGATAATGATCAAGCCGCGACGCGCAGCGTAAGGTTCAACTGTTTGGTGGCAACGGCGCCAAGGCGATGTGTAGATGCGCTTGGGGTTGAATGCGGCCAAGGTCGGTGCAAGAATCTGCGCTTCGGCCTCGCCTGCAGGCAGAAGGGGCCGTTTGACCTCTTCGCCTTTCCAGTCTGAACGCAACATAGCGGTTGAGTGGCGCAACACAATCACAGGTTTGGTTCTCAGCTTGCCTTCGCGATATTTCGCCACCAGCTTGTCGAGAACTTCGTGGTCGTATTCGTAGGTCATGAGGCTGCGGGCTTCAGCGACGGTCACCCAGCGAACCTCTGCCACTTCGTCATCGGGCTTGAACCTGCTTCGAGCCACGACGGCGTCTGAGACGCGAGCTGCCCAGTAGTGAACTTCTTTGTGAGCGCCGTTTGGCATGATGTAGTTGCTCACGTGAATGCGTTGGCCAAGCTTGATGCTCAAGCCGGTTTCTTCAAGAATCTCGCGCACGGCAGTCTGAGGCAGAGTTTCACCTGGGTCAACTTTGCCTTTTGGCCAAGACCAGTCGTTGTAGCGACTGCGGTGAACTAGTGCCAGCAGCAGTTCACCATCAACTTCACGCCAGCAAAGTGCGCCGGCTGCATAAACGGTCATTTATGCCTTCGTTCGCTTTTTAGCTGCAACCTTTTTCATGATGGCATCTTGAATATCGATCAGCGGCTTGCCAGCTTCGTCATATTGGTGGCGCAACCATTTGCCATCAGCACCTAGGTGCCAAGAGCTTGAGGTTTCGGCCATCGATAGTTCGAACAGGTCGTGCACTTCTTTGATGTGGTCTGGTTGGGTGAGGCGCACCAGGGCCTCAACGCGGCGGTCGAGGTTGCGGTGCATCATGTCGGCCGAGCCAATGAACACAGCTGGGTCGCCGCCGCCTTCGAAGGCAAAAACGCGACTGTGTTCGAGATAACGCCCGAGCACCGATCGCACGCGAATGTTCTCGCTCATGCCAGCCACGCCGGGGCGCAGGGCACACATGCCGCGCACCAAAATGTCAACGCTGACACCCGCATTTGAGGCTTTATAGAGTGCGTCAATAATCTGTTCGTCAACTAGCGAGTTCATTTTCACTCGGATGCCCGCCGGCTTGCCAGCCGCCTTGGCCTCAATCTCACGATCGACGCGCTCAAGCAAACCGTCGCGCACACCGTTTGGTGAAACGAGCAGGCTCTTGAAGCTGGTTTCTGGTGCATAACCGCTTAGTTGGTTGAACAGCTTGGTGAGGTCTTCGCCGACTTGCTCGCGCGAGGTTAGTAGGCCGTAGTCTTCATAGAATCGTGCGGTCTTTGGGTTGTAGTTGCCTGTGCCAATGTGGCAATAGCGGCGCAAGACACTGCCCTCTTGGCGAATTACAAGTGAGAGCTTGCAGTGGGTCTTGAGGCCGACGATGCCATAAACCACGTGCACACCAGCCTGTTCGAGCTTGCGAGCCCAGGCGATGTTGTTTTGTTCGTCGAATCGAGCCTTGATTTCAACGAGAGCCAAAACCTGCTTGCCTGCTTCGGCTGCCTGAATCAGGGCGTCAACAATTGGCGAGTCGCCAGAGGTGCGATAAAGAGTTTGCTTGATTGCAAGCACTTTAGGGTCGGCGGCTGCCTGCTCAAGAAACGCTTGAACACTGGTGGCAAATGATTCGTATGGGTGGTGCAGCAAAATGTCGCGTTGACGCATTGCGCCAAAGAAACTCAGCGGTTCGTCGTCTGGCCCGACGAGGTAGCGATTGGTAACAACGTGGTGTGGCGCAAAG
>CANFKN010000129.1 GCA_947447385.1 Microbacteriaceae bacterium | reverse complement strand
TTGTGATTCCTGAAGCAACGATTCTCAAAGAAACCGCCAAAATCTATGACCTGCAAAACCCTGAAGCCAAAATGTCGAAATCGGCAGCTGACCCTAAGGGCTTAATTAACATCATGGATGACTCCTCAGTCGTGCTCAAGAAAATCAAGAGTGCTGTGACCGACACTGAAGGTTCGATTCGCTTTGACCGCGAAACCAAACCGGGCGTTTCAAACTTGCTAGGCATCTATTCGGCCATCACAGGCGAGAGCATTGCCAGCGTCGAAGGTCGCCTTGCCGGCCAAGGTTACGGAGCCCTCAAGGGCGAAGTCGCCGATGCCGTCATTGCTAAGCTCGAGCCAATTCGCTTGCGCACCAATGAGCTGCTCGCCGACCCTGCAGAACTTGACCGTTTGCTGGCAAGCGGTGCCGAAAAAGCCAACGACTTGGCCGAGCAAACTTTGGCTTCGGTTTATGCCAGGGTCGGGTTCATTCCGGCCGCTCGCTAGAGTTCGTTCACTGCAAGCGCTAGAGCCCGTTCGCTATGGGCAAAGGGAATACCTCGCGCCCGCGGGCGGTTTTCACTAGTGTAAGTAATGCAATACAACGTTCTTCGGGGTCAGTGAAAATCTGAACCGGCAGTTAAAGTCTGCGACCCGACAAGCTGCCTGCAAAGGCAACATGAACCTGGCAACAGGCAATTGGGCTTGGCGGTTGATCTGGTGAAACTCCAGAACCGACGGTTAAAGTCCGGATGGTAGAAGAACGCTAGCTCAGGCTTTGGCTTTGCCTTTAAGGTGTCAGCCAATTAGCCTTCGTTGGCGCACACCCCGTGGCTCGTTATTTAACGAAGAAAGCCCGCGATGCCAACTGAAACCACCGCCTATGAAGCCCCGATGCGTCGGGCGCTTGAGCTTGCCCTAAACGGGCCAGCTTATGGCGTGAACCCTCAGGTTGGGGCCGTTCTCGTCAACGACAATTTTGAGATTTTGGCTGAAGGCTGGCACATGGGTGCGGGCACCGACCACGCTGAAGTAGCCGCGCTAAAAGCCTTGGCTGCTAAGGGCATCTCGCCAGTTGGGTTGACCGCAGTGGTCACCCTTGAGCCTTGCAACCACACTGGGCGCACCGGCCCGTGCGCACTCGCGCTGGTTGAAGCAGGAGTGGCTCGAGTAGTTTTTGCTGTTGCCGACCCAGGTGAAGCGTCGGCAAGAGGTGCCGACACTTTGCGTGCCGCCGGCATTGAGGTTGTCGATGGCGTTCTTGCAACCGAAGCTGAAGAGCAAGGGCGGGTTTGGCTAACCGCCAACCGACTTGGTCGACCATTCGTGACCCTTAAGTGGGCCGCGAGCATCGATGGCCGCAGTGCAGCCGAAGACGGCACTAGCAAGTGGATCTCTGGCCCAGAATCTCGTGCCGACACTCACCTGCGTCGTACGCAGGTTGATGCAATCTTGGTCGGCACAAACACCGTTTTGGTTGATGACCCAGAGCTAACCGCTCGCAAACCGAACGGCGAACTATTTGAGCACCAACCGTTGCGTGTGATCTTGGGCGAAACCAAGATTGAAGGCAACTACCGAATCTTCAACGACGCAGCCGAAACTGTTCACTATGAAACCCGCTCAATTCACGGCGCGCTAGCCGAGCTTTGGGCTCGCGGCGTGCGACACGTTTGGGTTGAGGGTGGACCCAAAGTGGCGAGCAAGTTCGTAAAGATGGGTCTTTTTGATGAGCTTTTGGTTTATCAGGCGCCAATGCTTATCGGCGGCGAGCGCACCTCAATGCGAAACCTCGGTGTTGAAACTATGAGCGAGGCAATCGCCCTGGAGTTCAACGAGGTTCGCCTTCTCGGCAACGACATTTTTATTCGCGCCACTCCATTGAAAGGAGCCAACTGATGTTTACCGGAATCATCGAAGAACTCGGCCAGGTCGAGGCAATCGAGCAGCAACAAGATGCCATTCGCCTCACCGTTCGCGGCCCGTTAGCCGTGAGCGATGTGAACCGCGGAGACTCGATTTCAGTTAGCGGCACCTGCCTAACAGCGGTTGAAATCGACAAAGCTGCCGGCACCTTCACGGCCGACGTGATGAACGAAACTTTGCGACTGACCAGCCTCAAAGGCATCAAGGCCGGCGACCGCGTCAACCTTGAACGCGCCATGACAGCTGCCACCCGATTCGGCGGTCACGTCGTGCAGGGTCACGTCGACGGAGTCGGCCAAATCATCAGCGTCGAACCTAGTGAGAACTGGACATGGGTTCGCATCGCCGTGCCAGCCGAACTGATGAAATATGTAGTTCTCAAAGGCTCAATCACCTTAGATGGCGTCTCGCTCACCGTTAACGAAGTCGGCGACGCAGGCGAAGCATCCGAGTTAAAAAATTCATATGTGGGGGTCAGCTTGATTCCCGAAACTTTGGCCCTCACCACTTTTGGGGTCAAGCAGCCAGGCGACCTGGTAAACGTTGAGGCCGACGTAATGGCTAAGCACATTGAGCGTTTGCTCGCAGCGAGAGGCATTTAGTCACATGGGTATTTCAACAATCGAACAGGCCATCGAGGCCCTGCGCGCCGGCAAACCAATTCTGGTTGCCGATGCTGAAAATCGCGAAAACGAAGGCGACGTCATCATGGCTGCTGAGTTTGCGACCGCCGAGTGGTTGGCGTGGATCGTCAACCACACCTCTGGTTACATTTGCGCGCCAATGACTGAGAAACTTGCCAACAAGCTTGAGCTGCCGTTGATGACTGTTGCGAACCAAGACAGTTTGCGCACTCAGTACACAATCTCGGTTGACTCGACCGCCGGTGTCACAACGGGAATCAGCGCGGCTGACCGTGCCAAGACCCTGCGCGTTTTGGCTCACCCAGAAAGCGGCCCGCGCGATTTGATTCGACCAGGGCACGTTTTGCCTTTGCGTGCTCACAAAGAGGGCGTGCTTGCTCGCCCAGGACACACCGAAGCAGCAGTTGATCTGTTGCTTCTTGCCGGACTAACCCCAGTAGGAGTGATTGCAGAAATGGTTGAACTTGACGGAACTATGACTCGTTTGCCTCGTTTGTTAGAAATCGGCGAGCGCGACGATCTGCCGGTCATCACGATCGAGCAGCTGATTCAACACCGCTTGGCTATTCCTGAGATCTTCGACAACAGCATCGATGGTCGCATTCGTTGCGACGCCGAGGCTACCCTGCCAACCACGCACGGCACATTCAAAGTGCGAGGTTATTACGACCTTAAAACCACCGCCGACCACGTCGCGATTATTGCCGGCAACCCAACTGGCGAAGACGTTTTGGTTCGCATGCACAGTGAGTGCATCACGGGCGAAGCGTTTGGTTCAGTGAAATGTGAATGCGGCCCTCAACTTGATTTTGCGTTGGATGCCATCGCCAACGACCCTAAAGGTGGCGTGGTGATTTATCTTCGTGGCCAAGAGGGTCGCGGCATCGGTCTTTTGAACAAGCTCAAGGCCTACAGCCTGCAAGAGCAGGGTCTTGACACGGTTGAAGCTAACCTGGCGCTAGGTTTGCCGAGCGAAAACCGCGAATATGGTGCGGCAGTTTCGATTTTGCGCGACCTTGGCGTGACCAGCGTTCGTTTGATGACTAACAACCCAGCGAAGAGCGACTTCTTGACCAGTGCAGGCATTGGCGTGAGCGAATATGTTCCAGTGATTGTCGGCCAGTCGGCTGAAAACGCGGGATACATGGCAACAAAAGCGGCAAAGATGGGGCACCGCATTCCCGGTGCCGAAGAACTAATTTCAGGAGCAACCGAATGAGCGGCGAAGGCGCACCAAAACTAGAAATCGATGCCTCAGGTTTGCAGGTGGCAGTTATTGTCACCAGCTGGCACACCAAGATTACTGATGGACTGTTGGCAGGTGCAGAGCGTGCATTGACCGCCGCTGGCAACACCGAATATGAGATTTGGCGAGTGCCTGGTGCCTTCGAGCTGCCGCTTGCTGCTCAAAGGGCAGCAACAGCTGGGGCTGACGCAATCGTCGCACTCGGCGTTGTGATTCAGGGTGACACTCCTCACTTCGAATACGTTTGCGCTTCGGCCACCGATGGTCTCACTCGCGTTCAGCTAGACACCGGCGTGCCGATTGGTTTCGGGTTGCTAACGGTGAACACCGAGCAGCAAGCGCTTGACCGCGCCGGCCTCGAGGGCTCACGTGAAGACAAGGGTGCCGAAGCGGTTGAAGCCGCAGTGCTCATGGCTAGACTGAAATAGCCCTGAACCCTT
>CANFKN010000128.1 GCA_947447385.1 Microbacteriaceae bacterium | reverse complement strand
TTCTTTCTTGGGCTGACAGTGAAACTTCGGTGCCAAACCAATTTGCATCGATTAGCTGCTGCTTAGTTGCAACTTTGACTGATTTACCCAATGCCGTTTGTAACAGCTGGTTTTGAAGATTATCGGCAATAGCAACCACTTCGCGGTCATCAACGCTTTCGCTCAAATAGATGTAGTTGACTCTCGGGTCGCCAGCAACGAGCGTGGCATTCGGCAGGTTGTATTGATCAAGAAATATGTGGTGACTGCCAGGAACGTCAACTATTCCGTGATCGGCTGTTAGCGCAACGGCAGTTTTTTCAAAACGTCGTTCCTTCAAGGGTGCGGTCAGCTTTGAGATTGCGCTGTCAAGCTCTTCGAGAGCGTTCAGCCATTCCATAGAGTTGACACCGTAGGCATGAGCTTTTTGATCGAGTTCAGGAACATAGAGGTAGGCCAATGCCGGGCTTGAAGAAGCTAGAACTTCGAGTGCTATCTCGACGCGATCGAGCATCGTCTTGGCTGAGAGGTACTTCGCTCCCCTCATAGTTAAAGTTGTGAAGCCTGATGTGGCGTATTCCTTTGGTCCAATTACGAAAGCCTCGACACCTGCCGAGACAGCCCTCTCGGCGACCGTTGCATTCGGCTGCCACTCTAGGGGGTCGAAATCTTTTGACCAGCCGGTCAGTTGATTTAGCGGTTGCCTTGTTCTTGGGTCAAGCACTTTGTATCCGACGATTCCATGTTGCCCAGGCGTCAATCCGGTGCCAAAAGAAGTAATGCTGGTTGCCGTTGTTGACGGAAAACCCGCATGAATCGATGGCGAATCGATCATTTTGCGATTTAGAAACTGCGCGTGACCCCCACCGGCCTTAATGTTGTAGGTGCCTAGGCCGTCAACGAGAACTGTGACGACGCGCTCTGCCTTTCGAAAGCCCAGCCGGTTGTCTTCGCCCGTGATAGCGCCTAAGCAGCTCACGAAAACATCAGAGAGCCTCCCAAGTGTTTTGGGCACGGCAGGTAGCATCGTAGGCATCACAATAGTTTGCCACAAGGCGAACTTATTCAAACCAATAAACCGAGTAGTTATGTCAGAGCAAAATTCACAGGGCGTCAACGAGCACATCACCGACATTGATCTGTCGCAAGAGATGCAAGATTCTTTCTTGGAATACTCCTACTCGGTCATTTATTCACGCGCACTTCCTGACGCTAGAGATGGTTTGAAACCCGTTCATCGTCGAATCATTTATCAAATGGGTGAAATGGGGTTACGCCCCGACAAGGGTCACGTGAAATCTGCGCGAGTCACCGGTGAAGTAATGGGCAAACTTCACCCGCATGGCGACAGCGCCATCTATGACGCACTCGTGCGAATGGCACAGCCATTTAGCTTGCGTGAACCGCTCATTGATGGCCACGGAAACTTCGGCAGCCTTGACGATGGTCCGGCCGCCGCTCGTTATACAGAAGTGCGTTTGTCTCAAGCCGCTCTGCTTATGAACGATGGTCTAGATGAAGACGTGGTTGACTTCAAGCCGAACTACGATGCACAGCTAACCGAACCTGAAGTGTTGCCAGCTGCTTTTCCGAACCTACTAGTCAATGGTGCTGCGGGCATCGCAGTTGGCATGGCAACTAACATGCCACCGCACAATCTTCGCGAGGTAATCGAGGCAGCAAGGCATCTGCTTGCTAACAAAGATGCCACGACAGAAGAACTGATGGAATTTGTTCCTGGGCCAGATCTGCCAACTGGCGGCATCATAATCGGCCGAGACGGCATCAAAGAAGCCTATGAGACCGGTCGTGGAATGTTCAAAACCCGCGCCAGGGTTTCAATCGAGAGCGTTTCACCCAGAAAACTCGGAATCGTTGTTACTGAGCTTCCTTACCTCGTTGGCCCAGAAAAAGTCATTGAAAAAATCAAAGACGGTGTGAACAGCAAAAAGCTTCAGGGAATTTCAGATGTAACTGACCTGACCGATCGCAACCATGGCTTGCGTTTGGTAATTGAAGTAAAAACCGGCTTCGACCCGCAGGTTGTTCTTGACCTTCTGTATCGTTTCACACCCATGGAAGACAGCTTTTCGATCAACAATGTCGCTTTGGTTGCAGGGCGGCCATTGACTCTCGGGCTCAAAGACCTTCTGGGTCAATATCTCGCGCACCGTGTGCTGGTGACCAAACGACGCTCTGAAAACCGACTGGGTAAGCGTCAGGCGCGGTTGCACCTCATTGAGGGTTTGCTCATTGCGATTCTGTCGATTGACGAAGTGATTCAAGTTATTCGCACCAGCGATGAGGTTGACCATGCTCGAACTCGCTTGATGAGCATTTTCGATCTTTCAGAAATTCAAGCCGAATACATTCTCGAGCTCCGATTGCGACGCCTCACAAAATTTTCGAAAATCGAACTCGAGAGCGAAAAGACCCAACTACTGCAAGAAATAGCCGAGCTAGAGCGAATCCTCGGGAGCGAGAGCGTGCTTCGCGATTTGGTTTCAGAAGAACTAGCGGCGGTTGCTGCTAAATACGGCAGCGAACGCAGAACTACTCTTCTCGACGCTGATGCCGAAGTTAAACCCATCAGCAACGCCAAGGCCGCCAGCATCAGCGCAGAACTCGCAGACACTGCATGTGAAGTTGTTCTGACCGCCACTGGCCTTCTGGCGCGAATTGAGGCAGGTGTCGATTCAGTAGCAGGGGGCAAGCGCAGGCGCCACGACGTGCTCAGAAGTCGCCTTACGACTTCAACTCGCAAAGACCTCGGTTTCATCACATCGACGGGCCGACTACTGCGCATTCACGCAGGCGATGTGCCTCCTAGCGGTTCGATGTTCGATGCCGGAAACGCCGTAAAAGCTCGTGACTTTTTAGGTCTCTCAAAGGGTGAAAACCTAGTTGATGTGATCTCACTTGAGGGTGATGTGCCGTTGGCACTGGGCACGGCATTGGGTGTTGTAAAGCGAGTTGTTGCAGACTGGCCATCGAAACCCGACTTTGAAGTAATAACTCTCAAAGACGGAGACACTGTCGTTGGAGCAGGCATCGCCAGCGACGAGGCAGAGCTGGTGTTCGTAGCAAATGATGCACAGCTGCTTCACTACTCTGCATCGATGGTTCGCCCTCAGGGCCGAGCAGGTTCGGGCATGGCGGGAATCAATATCGATGGCGACGCTCGAGCTATCTATTTCGGCGTTTTGAATGATGTGAGCTCGGCCGTTGTTCTCACCGCTGCAGATTCATCGAACGCTCTCAAAGGAACTGACCCAGGTAGTGTCAAGATCTCGAATTTCAGTGAGTTTCCGGGCAAGGGCCGAGCCACCGGCGGTGTTCGAGCTCACAAATTCATCAGAAATGAAAACGAACTTTATTTAGCCTGCGTCACTGAAACTCAAGTGGTAGCGGCTGCAGAAGATGGCAAACCCATTGACTTACCTGAAGTCCTCGGCAAACGCGATGGGTCTGGCACTCCCCTAGCCAACGTCATCGCAGGTGCGGGCAATCTAATCTGACCCGTGCAGAGACTTCTGAGGGCTATCTAATCTGAATTAGGCGTCGATGCGATCGCGTTCGAACGAATCCGCTGAATCAACGATGAAGTCGCGGCGCGGAGCCACTTCGTTGCCCATCAACAGTTCAAACATTCGCTCGACAGCCGCCGCATCGGCCATCGTGACTCTGCGTAGGCTCCGGTGTGATTTATCCATGGTGGTTTCGGCCAATTGGTCGGCATCCATTTCGCCGAGACCTTTGTAGCGTTGAATCGGTTCTTGATAGCGTTTGCCCGCTTTGGCAAGCTTCGCTAACAATGACTCAAGCTCTGCCTGCGAGTAGGTGTAAACAGTCTCGTTTGGTTTTGTGCCGGGGTTCATAATTACCACGCGGTGCAATGGTGGCACAGCAGCAAAAACTCGGCCATCTTCGATCATCGGTCGCATGTATTTGAAGAACAGAGTCAAAAGCAGAGTGCGAATGTGAGCACCGTCAACGTCAGCATCGCTCATGAGAATGACTTTGCCGTAGCGAGCTTGTTCGAGATCGAATGTGCGACCAGAACCGGCGCCAATCACTTGAATAATCGATGCGCACTCGTTGTTTGACAGCATGTCGCTTATCGAGGCCTTCTGAACATTGAGGATTTTTCCGCGAATCGGCAGCAGGGCTTGGAATTCGCTGTTTCGTGCAAGCTTTGCTGTGCCGAGTGCAGAGTCACCCTCGACGATGAATAGTTCAGTGCCATCAGTTTCTTGTGAGCGACAGT
>CANFKN010000127.1 GCA_947447385.1 Microbacteriaceae bacterium | reverse complement strand
GCCATCGCGGGCTGCGTCAACCGTGGCACTGCGACGAATCAGGGCGATTACCTCGTCAAGCGCATCGAGCGCTTTGAGATAGGCGCGCAAAATGTGGGCTCGCTCTTCGGCCTTGCGCAGACGGAACTGTGTGCGGCGCACAATGATCTCGATTTGGTGTGTTACCCAGTGCGTGATGAAGCCGTCGAGGCTCAAGGTGCGAGGCACACCATCGACTAGAGCGAGCATGTTTGAGCTGAAGTTTTCTTCGAGCGGAGTCTGCTTATAAAGGTTGTTTAGAACAACGCGGGCGACAGCATCGCGCTTCAAAACCAGCACCAAGCGCTGGCCAGTGCGGCCAGAAGTTTCATCGCGAATGTCAGCGATGCCAGCAAGACGGCCCTCTTTGACTAGGTCGGCGATTTTGAGAGCAAGGTTGTCTGGGTTGACCTGATATGGCAATTCGGTTACCACTAGGCAGGTGCGACCCTGAAGTTCTTCAACGTTGACGATCGCACGTTGACGAATCGAGCCGCGACCGGTGCGATAGGTTTCTTCGATGCCCTGGCGACCGAGGATGGTTGCCCCGGTAGGAAAATCTGGGCCCTTAATTCTCTCAATCAACGCGTCGAGAAGTTCTTCTCGGCTGGCATCTGGGTTAGCTAGGTGCCAAAGGGCACCTGAAGCAACTTCGCGCAGGTTGTGTGGCGGAATGTTTGTTGCCATACCAACTGCGATGCCGATTGAGCCGTTGACCAAAAGGTTTGGAATGCGGCTCGGTAAAACGGTTGGCTCTTGGGTGCGGCCGTCATAGTTGTCTTGAAAATCGACAGTCTCTTCGTCGATATCGCGAACCATCTCAAGCGCCAATGGTGCCATTCGGCACTCCGTATAACGCGGGGCAGCAGCAGGGTCGTTACCTGGCGAACCAAAGTTGCCCTGGCCTGAGATCAGTGGGTAACGGAGGTTCCAGTCTTGAACCAAGCGAACCATGGTGTCATAAATGGCGCTGTCGCCGTGTGGGTGATATTGACCCATCACGTCACCGACCACGCGTGAGCACTTCGAGAATTGCTTGTCTGGGCGGTATCCACCGTCATACATTGCATAAAGCACGCGGCGGTGAACCGGCTTAAGACCGTCGCGCACGTCTGGCAATGCGCGGCCGACAATCACGCTCATTGCATAGTCGAGGTAGCTTCGCTGCATTTCGACTTTTAGGTCAACTTGCTCGATTTTGTCGATTAGTTCGTTCTGTTCTTCAGTCATTTCAAAAACTTTCTAGGATGTCCTCTTGCGGCGGCGATGTTCGACTAAATGTCGAGGAATCGCACATCCTTAGCGTTTTGTTGAATAAAGGTTCTGCGAGCGTCAACGTCTTCACCCATCAAGGTTGAGAAGATCGAATCGGCCTCCATGGCATCTTCAAGGGTCACCTGCAATAGAGTGCGACGGTTTGGATCCATGGTTGTCTCCCAAAGCTCGTCGTAGTCCATCTCGCCCAAACCCTTGTAGCGCTGAATTGAGTTTTCTTTAGGAATCTTGTGGCCGGCGGCGGCACCGGCGGCTAGACGTTCATCGCGCTCGGCGTCGCTGTAAACGTATTCGTGTGCGGTGTTCGACCACTTGATCTTGTAAAGCGGTGGCTGAGCTAGATAAACATAGCCGTGCTCAATCAGTGGCTTCATGTAGCGATATAGCAAAGTCAGCAGCAGTGTTCGAATGTGCTGGCCGTCAACGTCGGCGTCTGCCATCAACACGCACTTGTGATAGCGGGCCTTTTCGATGTCGAAGTCGCCTTTGAAGTTGGTGCCGAAGGCAGTGATGAGTGCTTGAACTTCGGTGTTTTGTAGGGCACGCTCTTGGTTGGCGCGCTCAACGTTCAAGATTTTGCCGCGGAGTGGCAAGATCGCCTGGGTCTCTGGGTTGCGGCCGCGCATTGCCGAGCCGCCCGCCGAGTCACCCTCAACGATGAAGATTTCTGACTTCGCAGGGTCTTTGCTTGAACAGTCACGCAACTTGCCGGGCATGCCACTTGATTCGAGCAAGCCCTTGCGGCGGGCTCCGTCGCGAGCTTTTCGAGTCAAAATGCGAACGCGTGCTGCCTCTTGCACTCGAGCAACGATAAGCTTCGCAGCCAATGGGTTGCGGCCGAACCAGTCTGAAAGCTCTTCGTTGACAACTTTTTGAACAAAAGACTTAACCTCAGTGTTGCCCAACTTGGTCTTGGTTTGACCTTCGAACTGGGGTTCACTTAGCTTGACCGAAATCACGCAAGTCAAACCCTCGCGGCAATCATCGCCTGTGAAGTTGTCGTCCTTTTCTTTTAGAAAACCTTTTTCACGAGCATATTTATTTATGAGGGTTGTCAGCGCAGCTCGAAAACCTTCTTCGTGCGTGCCGCCCTCATGAGTGTTGATCGTGTTCGCATAGGTGTGAACGCTTTCGTTGAAAGCTTTTGTCCACTGCATTGCAACTTCGAGCGCCAGGTTTTTTTCTTTAGTTTCAGATTCGAATGAAATGATTTCGTCGTTAATTGCTTCGACCTTTTTCATTTCGTTCAGATATTCAACATAATCTTGCAGGCCGCGCTCATAGCAATATGAGTCATTGCGACCATCACGCTCATCTTTGAGCGAAATGCGCAAACCCTTATTTAGAAAACACATCTGCTGAAAACGGCTGCGAAGAGTTTCGTAGTCATATTCAACGGTTTCAAAGATTTCTGGGCTAGCCAAAAACTCAATGGTGGTTCCGGTGCGATCAGAGGCTTCACCCTTTGCGAGCGGGGCGTCTGGCACACCGATCTTGTATGACTGGTTCCACAAGAAGCCTTCACGTGCAACCTGCACCTTTAGATGGCTCGACAGTGCATTCACAACTGATGCGCCTACACCGTGTAGACCGCCAGAGACTGCATAACCGCCGCCGCCGAATTTGCCACCGGCGTGCAAAATGGTCAGAACAACCTGAACGGTTGAGATGCCTTCTGTTGGGTGAATCGAAACCGGAATTCCGCGGCCGTTGTCAACGCAGCGAATCCATCCGTCTTTTGTGATGGTGACTTCGATAGTGTCGCAATAACCTGCGAGTGCTTCGTCAACTGAGTTGTCGACGATTTCATAAACGAGGTGGTGCAAACCTCTTGGCCCGGTAGAACCGATGTACATACCAGGGCGTTTGCGAACGGCTTCAAGCCCTTCGAGCACCTGAATATTTGATGAGTCGTAGCTGTTTTCAGGCGTGGTCATATTAAGTTAATGCTCCTTGAATCACGAGGTTAGTGCCGATGAACTGCGACGCCGCGCGTCGACTTAAATTCGGGTTAACTAACACCGCAATTCTACCCTGAGGAGCGACGTTTTAGGGGTTTGTTAGCAACCTGTAACAGGGGCTTAAGGCTAGCTTTTTTCTCGGATGCCAGTTTTAGGGGCCACAACTTTTTCAGCGGCGCCTCGCGCGCTCTTTAACCGTAGGTGTCGCGCGGGCCACGGCCGGGAATCGATCTTTGGCCCTTATTCCAACTCGGTGCCTGCGGCCCGACAAACTTGATTTGTTCAATCTCGAGACCTGTGAATCTTGATTGAATCAATGCCAATATTTCAGCCTGCATCAACTTGAGCTGGGTCGCCCATGCCGTTGATTTGCATCGAACTGTCAAAGTGCCATTGTTGAGCTGTTCGGGGCCAGAACTCGCAGCGTTGACTTCGCCAACGACTTCGGCCCAGTTCGCGAAAAGTTCGGCCTGAGAAATTTGGTTTTGCCAACCGAAACTATTTAGTACATCTTCTAGGCCGCTTGCAACAGTCTTTGGGTCGCGCCCAGCTCCAAACGGTTTCGAAACTTTTTTCTTCGCATTTTCGATGCGTTTTCTTGTGTCTCTGCCCACGCGACCGGTGACCGCCGCTCTCATCGCAAAATAGAACTCTTGTGCAAAGTCATGCTTTTCGTTATCAGTCATGTGCCACCGCCTCTGTCGAAATCTCGCCACTTCGCACGTAGTAAGGCTTGGTTTTCAACAGCTGCGGAACATCCTCGGCGACGGCCGCTGTAATGAAAACCTGTTCGTTGCCCTGAACAAGTTCTGCCAACTTCAATCTTCGCTCAGCATCGAGCTCTGCAAAAACGTCATCCAAGATTAAAATTGGGTCACCGGTTTTGGTTTCGGCGCGAAGCAAATCGACCGAGGCCAGGCGCAAGGCGAGGGCGAACGACCAACTTTCGCCGTGGCTGGCATAACCCTTGACGGGCAAGGTTCCGAGCTTGAACGAAAGATCGTCGCGTTGCGGCCCGATTAGAGTCAAACCGCGCTCCAACTCCTTC
>CANFKN010000126.1 GCA_947447385.1 Microbacteriaceae bacterium | reverse complement strand
GTCTTGGCGTTAGGCCTGAGTCTTGGCAGCCATCTCGCTAGCTTTTGCGCCCATGCCAGTTGGCACGATCACCTGGTAACTCGCTGCAATGATTAGCGAACCACTGATGAACTGACGGCGAGCGCCGCGGGTTGACATGCGAATGACGCCCCAGATCATTCCGAGGCCGGCACCAAGCACGGCAGCTGCAATGACCTCGTTGGTGAACTCACCGGCTGAGGTTGCCGAGGCAAAGATGATTCCCAAAAACAGACCGAGCCAGGCCCCGTTGAGAGCGCCGTTCATGGCAACACGGCCGTAGGTTAGGCGGCCTCGCACGCGCTCGACCGATTTGAGGTCTGAGCCGACGATGGCGATCAGGTTGGCAGCAAAACCACCAGCAACAATGCTGTCAACAAGTGCCACAGCTTCGAGATAGTTGGTGAACTCACCGACCACGTCGCCAGTAGGCACGACAGGCGCGAGGCCACGGTTTAGGGCGCGGTTTGAGCCGCGGTTTGATTGGTTTTGCATGGCTCAAGTTTAGGCGGTTGCGGGTAGTCTTAACCCTGTGAGTTCAAACCGTGTATTCGTTGCCAGATTAGCTGGCTGTGGCGTTTTTGACCCATCTGGTGACCGGGTGGGCAAGGTGATTGACGTGCTCGTTTCATATCGCAGCAACGGTGCACCTCGCGCCACTGGAATGTTGGTTGAAATCAGCGGCCGTCGCCGAGTTTTTGTGCCGATTGCACGCGTTACTTCGGTTAGCGCTGGCCAGGTTATCACTACCGGTTTGATTGACCTTCGCCGTTTTACTCAACGCGGGCAAGAAGTGCGCGTTATTGCCGAGATGCTTGGCCGCAAGGTTAGCCTGCTTGACGGCAGCGGCACTGCAACCATTGAAGATTTGGCCATCGAGCAGAACAAGCGTCGCGACTGGATCGTCAGCGACTTATTCTTGCGTCGCCCAAAGACCTCGGCTAGCCCGTTTGTGCGCGGTGCAACTCTGTTTTCGGCTTGGGAGCAAGTTAGTGAAGAAGCCAAAGACGCCGAGGGTCAGAGTGCGCAACAACTGATTGCAACCTATAGCGACCTTCGCCCTGCTGACTTGGCAAGCGCACTGCTCGACCTGCCTGATGAGCGAATGATTGAAGTTGCCGAAGAGCTCGATGACGAGCGTTTGGCTGACGTGCTTGAAGAGTTGCCTGAAGACGAGCAGATTGACATTATTGCCGAGCTCGACGACGAGCGCGCGGCTGAAGTTCTTGACTTGATGGAGCCCGATGACGCGGCTGACCTCATGGCTAACTTGCCAGAGGCTCGCACCGAGGCAATTCTTGAGCTCATGGACGAAGAAGAGGCCGACGACCTTCGCCGCCTCATGACCTACGACGAGTTCACCGCTGGTGGTTTGATGACCACCGAACCGATTATTTGCGCTGCCGATGCCACAGTTGCCGAAGCGATGGCGTTGATTCGTCGCGTTGAAGTTGCGCCCGCACTCGCGGCTTCGGTGTTTGTGACCCTACCCCCTTTCGAGACGGTCACCGGTCGCTTTTTAGGCGTGGTGCATTTTCAACGCATGTTACGTTACCCGCCACATGAGCGCCTCGGAACCCTTCTTGACACCGAGCTCGAGCCGGTTCACGCCGACACTCACATCTCGGTGCTTCACCGCACCCTTGCGAACTACAACCTGGTTTCACTGCCGGTAGTTGACGATGAGAATCACCTGATTGGCGTGGTCACCGTTGACGACGTGCTCGATCACCTGCTGCCTGACGACTGGCGCACCGAAGATGAGGTGCCGGTTGCGAAACCGTCTGCCAAGAAATCTGTGACTCGCTCAGGCGCTAAGCCAGTTGCCAAGCCGGCGAGCAAGCCCGTTGCAAAACCCGTTGCAAAGGCAACACCTAAAGCTTCAAACAAAACGACTCGAAACGGAGGTTCTCGTGGCTAGAAACAATGACCGCCTCGACCGCCCGTTTAGCCGTCGTGACCGCTTTGTTCCAAAGATTGGCATCAACCAAGAGAAGTTCGGCCAAGCCAGTGAAACTTTCGCACGTGCCATGGGCACTGGCGAGTTTCTTATTTGGATGACCGTTTTCGTAGCCATCTGGTTGCTTTGGAACACGTTGATGCCGGTTGAGCTTCAGTTCGACCCGCGCGATCTGAACTTCACCCTATTGACCATGATCTTGTCGCTTCAAGCATCATATGCTGCACCGCTGATCTTGCTAGCGCAAAACCGTCAGGCCGACCGCGAGCGCGTCAAGACCGAGCAAGATCGCCAGCGTGCTGAGCGAAACCTCGCCGACACAGAGTACCTAGCCCGCGAAGTCGTGGCATTGCGTCAGGCGATTGAAGAGATCGCAACCAAAGACTTTGTGCGTGACGAAATGAAAGACCTGCTGCGCGATCTGCTAACAGAACTGCGCGCCGAAGCCGGCACCGAGCCTGCCAAATCGAGCAGCGCACGCAGCCGTCGCATCGCAAATGACTAGCCCGCTCGAAACTGCGGTGCGCGCTGCGCTCGACACTGTGATTGACCCTGAACTGCGCCTGCCTCTGCCAGAACTCGACATGATCGCCGGCCTTGAGATTGACGCCGACGGCAATGCAAAGGTCGATGTGAACTTGACGGTGGTGGGTTGCCCGGCATCCGTGCGAATTCAAAACGAGGTGCACGCCGCTGTCATTGGCGTCGTCGGCATTAACAACGTCGATGTCAACCTTGGCGTCATGACCCCTGAACAACGTGCAGCGTTGACCACCAAGCTGCGTGCCGGCAGGGCAGCTCGCACCAACCCGTTTGACGAGAACACTCTCACGAAAATCTTTTTGATTGGCTCGGGCAAAGGTGGCGTTGGCAAGTCGTCGCTGACCGCAAACTTGGCGGTGGCGCTCGCCGACAAAGGCCTGCGCGTTGGCTTGATTGATGCCGACATTTTTGGCTTTTCGATTCCTGGCCAATTGGGCATTACCGACAAACCAACTCGCGTTGACGACCTGATTTTGCCACCGGTTGCATTCGGCGTCAAAGTGATTTCGATCGGAATGTTCGTTGAGGGCAATGCCCCTGTGGCTTGGCGCGGCCCGATGCTGCACCGCACCATCAACCAGTTTTTGACCGACGTCTTTTGGGGTGACCTCGACGTTCTCTTGGTTGACCTGCCACCCGGCACCGGTGACGTTGCAATTAGCTTGGGCCAACTCTTGCCCACTGCAAAAACCGTGGTCGTGACCACCCCGCAGCTTGCAGCCAGTGACGTGGCTGAGCGCTCTGCAACGGTCGGTCTGCAAACTGGTCAGAGCGTCTTTGGCGTCATCGAAAACATGGCTTGGCTTGAACAAGCCGACGGCACCAAGCTCGAAATTTTTGGCGCAGGCGGTGGCCAGTTAGTTGCCGACCGACTCAGCGCAGCCACCGGTCAGACCGTGCCGCTGCTCGGCCAAGTGGGTCTTAGCGTGGCTTTGCGCGAAGGTAGCGACAAGGGTGAGCCGGTCGTGTTGGGGAATCCCAGTGATTCTGCCTCGCAAACAATCTTGCAAATCGCCGAACTTTTAGCGCGAGACCCTCGCCAGTTGGCTGGTCGCAGGCTTAAACTGCAGGTATGACCGAAACCAGCATCAGCAGCCTCGTTGCCCACCTCGATGAACAAATCGGCGACGATGCTAGTGGCAAACCAAGACAGGCCAGCACTTTTGACGTGTTGAACCCTTGGAACAACAAGCGAATCTATGAGTTGCCTCAGCTAGTCGCAGCCGAAGTGGTTGCCTCGGTTGAATATGCGCGCGAGTTTCAGCCACAGTGGGCCGACTTTTCAGTTGCTGCCCGCGCTGAGCTAACCCTTGCCCTGCACGATGCGCTGGTCAAACACGAAAAGCAGATTCTTGAACTATTGCAACTCGAAACTGGCAAAGCCCACCAACACGCTTTTGAAGAGTTTGCTGGCTCAGTCGGCTCGCTTCGCTACTATGCCAAAACCGCAAGTTCGACCCTGCGACGCCGTCGCACACGTTCAGGCGTGCCGGTTCTAACCCGCTCTTATGTTGAGCACTCGCCGGTGGGTGTGGTTGGCGTTATTACTCCGTGGAACTACCCGCTGGCACTAGCCATTTTTGATGTGATTCCGGCGCTGCTTGCAGGCAACACCGTGGTGCAAAAAGTTGATAATCAAACCGCTCTAACCGGTCTTTTCACCCGACAGCTTGCGATTGACGCTGGACTGCCTGAAGCCGCGTGGACGATCGTAGTTGGCGACGGTGCCGAAGTTGGCAACGCAATCACCGACCACGTTGACTATGTTGCGTTCACCGGTTCAACTGCCACCGG
>CANFKN010000125.1 GCA_947447385.1 Microbacteriaceae bacterium | reverse complement strand
TAATAGCTATGCCTGCAGAAAACTTAACTCGCTTAGAGGCGCAAAGCCGCGCCAAAATTATTAACGTCAACAGCTACAAGGTTTCACTTGACCTAACCACCGGTGATGAAACATTCTTGAGCAGCTCAACGGTGCATTTCGATTGCAATGAGCTCGGTGCGTCAACATTTATCGACGCAATCACTTCTAAAGTGCACAGCGTGACGCTAAACGGTGCGAGCCTAGATGTCTCAACCGTGGCAGATGCAGCCCGAATCGAGCTTGCAAACTTGCAGGCGTCGAACGAACTAGTCGTTGTCGCAGACATGCACTACATGAACACCGGTGAAGGACTTCACCGCTTCGTTGACCCGGTTGACAACGAGGTTTATCTTTATAGCCAGTTCGAGGTGCCAGACAGTCGCCGCGTGTTCGCCGTTTTCGAGCAACCTGACCTCAAGGCCACCTTCGAGTTCGATGTGATTGCACCTGCCTACTGGAAGCTAATCTCAAACTCGCCGACGCCTGAGCCAACGTCGCTCGGCGATGGCAAAGCGCACTGGCACTTTGCTCCAACACCTCGCATTTCGAGCTACATCACGGCCCTAATTGCTGGCCCTTACACTGAAGTTCGAAGTGAGCTAACCAGCAGCAGCGGCCGCGTGATTCCACTTGGCGTGTTCTGCCGTGAATCACTTGCGGAATACCTAGATGCCGATTACATTTTTGACAAAACTCGTGAAGGCTTCGAGTTCTATGAAGCGCAATTCGGCGTGCCGTATCCATTTGAAAAATATGACCAAATGTTTGTGCCAGAGTTCAACGCTGGCGCGATGGAAAACGCGGGAGCCGTAACGTTCACCGAAAGCTACGTATTTCGCGCGAAAGTCACAGACGCTATCAAAGAGCGTCGCGTTGTAACCATTCTTCACGAGCTTGCGCACATGTGGTTCGGTGACCTAGTTACGATGCGCTGGTGGAACGACCTTTGGCTGAACGAATCGTTTGCCGAATATGCCTCGACGCTCGCAACAGCCGAAGCCACCGAATGGCATGGCGCTTGGACAACCTTTACAGCCCTCGAAAAGAGCTGGGCTTATCGTCAAGACCAACTGCCTTCAACCCACCCGATCGTCGCTGAGATCAATGACCTTGAAGATGTGCAGGTCAACTTCGACGGCATCACCTATGCAAAGGGCGCTTCGGTGCTGCGTCAGCTTGTGGCATGGGTCGGCCAGGAGCAGTTCATGGCAGGTGTTTCACAATATTTCAAGAAACACGCTTTTGGCAACACCGAGCTTGCCGACCTACTCGTCGAACTAGAAGCAACCAGTGGTCGCGAATTGCGCAGCTGGTCAAAACTTTGGCTTGAAACTGCCGGCGTAAACACCATGCGCCCAGCTATTGCAACCGATGACTCTGGCGTAATCACAGACTTTGAGGTCATTCAAACCGCAATTGCCGAGCAACCAACGATTCGCCCCCACCGCATGGCAATCGGCTTTTATGACCTTGTAGGCGGTCGAATGGTTCGCACCCACCACCTCGAGCTTGACGTTGATGGCCCGGCCACCAAAGTTTCACAACTCGTTGGCATGAAGCGCCCAGCAATCATTTTGCTAAACGATGGCGACTTGGCATACACAAAAATTCGCTTGGATGACGCGTCATTCGAAGCAGCCGTTGAACACCTTTCAAAGTTCGACGACTCGCTGGCACGAGCACTCATCTGGGGTGCCGCTTGGGATGCCACGCGTGATGCAGAAACCAGCGCCCGCGCATTCATAAAGCTCGTGTTGGCAAACATCGCAACCGAAACCGAATCGACCACCATTTTGACGCTACTGCGCCAGTTGGTAACAGCCGCCGGTCAATTTGTTGCGCCTGAGGTTCGTGTCGAAACCCTTGAAGATGTCGCTGATGCTCTTTGGAGTCTCGCCGAAAAAGCCCCTGCCGGTTCAGATTCACAACTGCAGTTCGCCAAGTTCTTCTGCCAGTTCGCTAGAACTGACGACCAGCTAGCGAAACTTTTCGGTCTATTGAACGGCACTATCGAGCTAGCAAAGCTTGCAATCGACCAAGACCTCCGTTGGGAACTCATTGGTGGCCTAGCCGCAGCCGGTGCCTTCAGCGAAGCCGAAATTGATGCTGCCCTTGCCGAAGACAACACCTCGAATGGTCAGAGATTTGCGGCTGCGGCTCGCGCTTCGATTCCAAACGCTGATGCGAAATCGCGCGCTTGGCAGCAAATGACTAAGACCGACGAACTCTCAAACGTTCTGGTCAACGCTGCCAGTTTGGGTTTTGTGCGCGTCTTGAAGACCAAGTGGATCGAACCTTATGTCGATCGCTACTTCGAGCAGGCTACCGAGATCTGGGCCACTAAGACCTACAAGATTGCCGATTACCTCCTGGTCAACCTCTACCCTGCCGTGTTGGCAAATCAAGAACTGGCAAACAAGACAAAAGCTTGGCTTGACAACACTGACTTCACTGACCGCGCTGCTCTGCGACGCATCATGGTTGAGAACCTAGCAACAACTGAGCGTGCTCTGCGCGCTCAGGCTCGCGACGCACAAGAAAACTAATGCTCGATTTCTTGCTCTCAATAGTTGACTGGTTTCGCGCAGTTTGGAACGATTGGCACACCTTGATTCGCATCGTGCTGATTGTGGTGGGTTCATTGGTCGCTCGTTGGATTCTGTTGGCCTCGGTCAAACGTGTGGTTAACAGCTTGGTGTCAGGCATCAAAGCAAAAAAACAGGTGCGTCGACCGCTAGATTTGGCCTCGCCAATCAATCAGGAACGTGTGGTGCAGCGAACTCGAACGATGGGTTCGGTAATGCGAAACTTCATCACCTGGTCTCTAGCCGTGATCACGGTGAGCATGATTTTGAGCGAGCTCGGTGTGTCAATGAGTGCCCTTGCGGCTGGAGCTGGCATTTTGGGTGCTGGTCTTGGCTTTGGAGCTCAAAGCTTAGTCAAAGACTTGATCTCAGGTTTATTCATCGTGTTTGAAGACCAGTTTGGTGTTGGCGACACCGTCAACCTAGGCGACGTGACCGGTGTGGTTGAGTCAGTCGGGCTGCGTGTTACTCAAGTGCGCGACTTTGACGGTGTGCTTTGGTTCGTTCGCAACGGCGAAGTAATTCGCGTCGGCAACCACACTCAGGGTTGGTCTCGCGTAATGCTAGACATCTCGCTCCCCTACCACGCAGACGTCACTCACGCTCAAGCCGTCTTGCTGGCCAGCGCCCAAGAGGTGGCAGCCGAGCAAAGTGAGCTCGTGATTGATGCGCCCGAAGCCTGGGGCATTCAGGTTCTAAACGGCAACCAAATCGTGATTCGACTGGTGCAGAGAACCAGAGCCGGTAAAGCCGATGCAGTTGGTCGTGAACTTCGCTTGAAAGCCAAGCAGGCGCTGGATGCAGCCGGAATCGAACTGGCTACAGACCAAACCGTCATCAACATCAAAAACGGCAAGTAGCGAGTTCTGGTTTTGACGCTCTATGACGCCGTAGGTGGCAGACCAACTTTTGCCCTGATTGCAAAAACCTTTTATGAAGGCATTGCGAGCGACGAGGTGCTGTTGCCGATGTATGGCGGCGGCGACCTAGCCCCAGCTACCGAGCGACTGCAACTCTTTCTTGAGCAATACTGGGGTGGACCACGCGACTATGAAGAGCTTCGAGGCCACCCAAGGCTTCGAATGCGTCACATGGCCTATTCAATCAACCGAGATGCTCGAGAGCGGTGGCTGCGGCACATGCGGGCAGCTTTAGACGCTGCTGTCGAAGCAAAACTGGTTGCGCCGCTTTATGAAGCAGAGCTCTGGGACTATCTGGAGCGAGCGGCCACTTCTTTGATGAACACTAACGGCTGAAAAGCCGGATTCTTGCCTAGTGGTGACGAGCAATCTTAGCTAAAACATGGCCGTTGCTACTGCTCAACCTGGCCCATCCGTCGCTTAAATAGACGCTGACCTGCTCGTTTTCGGTCAAGAAGCCTAGGCCGGCCGCTACGAATGCGGCACCCATTGGCACCGGCGATTCGAAGCCGATTGCACGACCCCAAACCTCACCGCGAATGCGAGCGGCAATCGGGCCGCCAACCGACGCGGGCAAATTCTCTGCCACCTCAGCGATGCCATCTTTGGCCAACTGGGTCAAAACCGGTTCAGCGATGAACGCTCGATCACCCTCTGCAGCGACCCAACCGGTTCGCGGGGGCAAAATGCCTGCCCAAGAAACTCTTTGTGAAGGTGGCAGATCGATCTTCAAATCTTTCTGGTTCTTGATTGTGCCGCCCAGAATGCGTGCGAGGCGCTCGAGAACTGCGGCAATCGGAACAGTCGAATCGAGTTCAATCGCTTCAGGCAAGATGCAAGTTC
>CANFKN010000124.1 GCA_947447385.1 Microbacteriaceae bacterium | reverse complement strand
GGTGAAACAGGTGTACCGTGAGTCAGGTTTGGCGCAACACTTGCTGCGGCGATTACTCCAAAGTTACACGCCACTGCCGACAATCGCCCCTAGCTTTAGACGTGCTTTGTGAATATTCAACGTCTTGCAATTCTCGGCACCGGCTCAATGGGCAAAGCAATTTTGGCTGGCCTAGTCAAATCGGGTTTCAACCCGGCAAACATCACAGCCACCACAAAATCTGCCGCCAGCGCTGATGCTCTGGTCGCTGAGTATGGAATCCTCGCCTTCGCCCTTGAAAACGGTGACGATGCCAATCAAATGGCCGTTGCCGGTGCCGACGTGGTTTTGGTCGCAGTGAAACCTGCCTATGTCGCACAGACCCTTGCCGAGGTCGCAGACAACCTCGATGACGATGCACTTGTCATTAGCGTTGCGGCGGGCATCACGATCGCCACTATGCAAGCCGTGACGCCTGACGATGTTGCGGTTGTGCGCGCGATGCCTAACACTCCCGCAATCGTTGGTAGGGCCATCACTGGTCTCTCGGCAGGCAGTCGCGCCACGACAGAAAACCTCGATACCGCAATCAGCCTTTTCGAAACCGTTGGCCAGACCATCACCGTCGATGAGTCGCAGATCGACGCACTCAGCACGGTCAGCGGCAGTGGCCCGGCCTATGTCTTTTATTTGATTGAGCAGTTCACTGCGGCCGCGCAGACTCTTGGCTTCAATGCCGAGCAAGCCGCTTTGATGGTCAATGAAACCTTCTTAGGTGCAAGCCTGCTTCTTGAGGCTAGCGGCAAGACACCGGCAGAGTTGCGTCGCCAAGTGACCAGCCCAAACGGCACCACCGAACGTGCCATCGCAGAGCTAGAAAAAGCCGAGCTAAAGGCCACGTTTGAAACAGCTACCGCGGCTGCGTTAGCCCGAGCTCGTGAAATTGCCAGCGGCAACCGATAACCTAAACCCATGAGCGATATCTTCAATGCGATTGCAGACGCCACACGTCGTCAGATTCTTGGCGCTTTGGCTACGACCCCGGGGCTAACCGTTAGCGAACTAGTTGCGCTGACTGGCGAAGGTCAACCGACAGTTTCGAAACACCTCAAAACTCTGCGCGACCTGAACCTCGTGACTGTTGAAGCCGAGGGTCAGACTCGCAAGTATTCTCTCAACCCAGCACCGCTGGCCGAAGTTGGCGCATTTCTTGGCGCTGTCAGCGCAGACGCCACCAGTGCTAGCGCTGCTGCTAGACACGAGTCAGAAGTAACCGCCAAAGCCGTGGTGTCAGCCATCGAATCAAAGCTAGCCGTTAAGCTCGGCGAAGCTGGCGAGGGCCTCGGCACTTGGGTTGCCGAATCGGTCGATTGGTTGGGCGACCAACTAAATGAGCGAGTAATCGAAAAGATTGATGAAGACAAACTTGGCCACGAACTTGGTCGTCGCATGGCAGATGCAAAGTTTGCGGCTGAAAAATCAGCGCGTGAGGCTGCGGCAGCGGCCAAGGCAAAGCTTGACGAAGGGCTAAAGGCGGCTAAGAGTCGCTTTAAAAACCAAGGGCCTGAGTCAGACTAAGTAACAAAGCCACAAAGCCACAAAGTCACAAAGTCGCCACGCCAAACTAAAGCGATGCCCCAACGGGCTGTGTTAGTTCTGAAAGAACCCACCGAAGGCAGCCAGCATGGCCTGGTTCCATTCGTGGTCTGAGACTGGGTCGTTGTCGAGCATTCCAACAACTCTGCCAAGCAGCATTCCCAAAATCATCACTGAAACCGCTCGAGGCGCAAGACCGGCCCGCAAAATTCCACGATCGTGAAGCATTTGCATGACTTCGGTCAGTTGGTCGGTTAGCTGATGCTGAACCTCAGCCAGACTGTCTCGAAGTTGCTGGCGCCCTACAGAGTTGCCGATGATGGCCACTCGCTCAAATGGCGATTGGTGGCTGAAGTGCGAGTTTAGAAAATCTTCCATCTCTTCACGGTGGCTCGCAAGCTCGCTGGCGTTGTGAATGTTTTGCCACCAGCGCTTCGCGCGGGCAATGTCATCTGTGATTGCAGAAGAGAAGTTGTGAACATAGGTTGCGCGAATCAGACCGTTTCGATCACCGAAGTGGTGATAAATCGAACCGACCGAAACTTTGCTCACTGCCGAAATTTCTTGAATTCTCACGGCTGACTCGCCGCCGATTTTGAGGGCGTCGTTGGTCGCCTGAATTACCGCGTCAACTGTTTCACGCGCGCGATTTTGCACGGGGTTAGGCGTGGCTCTTTTAATCACCATTGACCGAGCGCTCCTAGCTGAAAAATTCACACTGAATGCATTTAGGTCATTATTGCAACATTTAGAAACAGAAAACCATCAAAAATAGAAAAAACTTCGCATACCAACAATCATTAGTGTGCGAAGTAAGTATTTTCTAACCGCAGCGATTAGGCCTTTTTGCGCTTCTTGGCTTTTGCCAAACCCTTTTCAGTGACGAACGTCAACAGAATTAGGGCAAGCAACGCTCCACCAACTTGGGCGAGCATGAGCTCAACGCCCACGTTCGCTTGAATTCCAGCGCCAGAAACCGCAGTGAAGAATCGACCGAAGGTGACAGCTGGGTTGGCGATGGCGTGGGTGCTCGTGAAGGTTCCCGCAGCAAAAACCCAAGCCGCCACAACTGGGGCTGCAAGGTTGCCTTTGCCTGAACCAGCAAACTTTGCGAACAGCCAAACCAAAACTGTGGTGCCAACCAATTCGCTCACGATAACTGCTGGCGTTGCCAAGATGTCACCGGTGTTGAATGTCAGGTTCGCACCCTGGTTCCAGATCGTTGCGCCCAGGGCAACACCTGCAACTGAGCCCGCGAGCTGAGCTGCGACATAGCCGCCGAACTGCGCGCCGGTGATTTGGCGACGAGCAAAGAAGAAGAGTGAAATGACTGGGTTGAAGTGGCCACCGCTTAGGTCACCAAAGAGAACCATCATTAGGCCGAGCGCCACCGGCACAGCCACGCCACCGAACGGCGAAGCACTCGCGGTGGCTCCAACGACAGCCGCCAAGAAAACGGTGGTGCCGATAAACTCGGCGATGATTTGGCGGGTAAGTTTGTTGAGTTTCAAAGCTGAAGCCTCTCTAGTTGGCAAGGTCGATTAATACTTCGTTGTATTTCAAGAAGCCAGGTTTGAACGGTGGGTCAAACCTCGACCAATAAAGGCTACCGCTTGTCTCAAGCCCTGCGGCTGCGACAGCCCGCAACAGCTGCGCGCCTTCGGCCTCGAATTTTTCCCAACTCCACGACCCGCGAAACCCGTGAGCGGCGGTGAGGTGCTCTGGCACTTCTTTAATTTCTAGGATGCTCGCCTGCGGCACCGGAACATCAGCAATATCAAAGTCGGCCGGCATCACGAAGCTGATGATGTGTTCGCCGCTAGCAAGTGGCTGCTGAATCACCGGCGCAGTCATAGCTATTTTTTGGCGGTTAGCGTTGGCGCCACTGATGTAGCCGAGCAGTGAACCAAACGCCCGGTTGCCCGCCGCCATGAAGTCACCACGCTGTTTTGCCTGCACGAGCACACATTTTTGGTAACGGCGAACTTCAAAACCGTTATGTTGCGAAACAACTGAGTAAACCTGTTTTTGGGTCATAGCCCGAGCATAGGCTAGGATTTAGAGATAACCAAAGTTGCCGAAGGTCTTTCGTGCGACGAAATCTTTCTGTGAGGTCCCTGTGGGTTCAGTTATCAAAAAGCGCCGCAAGCGTATGTCGAAGAAGAAGCACCGCAAGCTGCTTCGCAAGACTCGCCACCAGCGTCGCAATAAGAAATAGTCTTTAGACTTAAAACAATGAACCCCGCCTGTGTGCGGGGTTTTTTGTTGCCTGAATCAGGCGCGTGGCGTGTCTTGGGTCGGGGCGTGGCTTGGCCTCGAGAGCCTTGGCTAGTGGTTGAGCAGTTTGTTAGCGCGCAGTTCGCGCTTCTTGAAGTCAAGAATGCGCCAGCCGGCAGCCTTGGCGTGAACGGCCAAGATCTTGTCTGGGTTAACGGCAACCGGGTGGCCGACCAAAGTTAGCATCGGCAGGTCGTTGTGTGAGTCGCTGTAGGCAAAGCTGCGACGCAGGCTGATGCCACGTTCTTTAGCCAACGCCCGAACGGCTTTGCGCTTGGCTTTGCCGTGAAGCGCTTTGCCGACCAAGTTGCCCGTGAGCAGACCATCTTTAGTTTCAATAATTGTGCCGAGAGCGCCGGTCAGGCCGAGTCGCTTCGCAATCACATCGGCAATCTCTTGAGGTGTGGCCGTAACCAACCAAACTTCGCGACCTTCAGCCACGTGCATTTTCGCTAGGCGCACGGTTTCTGGCCAAAGCTTTGGCTTGATGTGGTTGTCATAAACTTCGTCAGTCAGCGACATCAAATCGTC
>CANFKN010000123.1 GCA_947447385.1 Microbacteriaceae bacterium | reverse complement strand
CAGGATGGATCGCCCACTGGCGCGAAATGATGGTTGACCCAGCGACCAAGATTGGCCGCCCACAGCAGGTTTACATCGGTTCGCCTGAGCGTCACCTCTGGTAACAAGCCAGCAGTAGATTTTTTTGATTAAGCGCTAGGTTTTAAGGTAAGGCGAGTTTGAGTTCAATTCGCCACATCATTGGGGGTTTTAAACATGGTTTCTACTCGAAATAATTCATTTGCCAAAGGCGTTGTCACAGGTTTAGCAGTTGGCTCGGCGTTCGGTCTGGCTTTAGCGTTGGTTGTTTTACCTGGCATTAGCCGACCCAATTCAAGCGAGAGTGCATCGCAGACCACCGAAACTAAAGCCGGCAACTATTCATTTGCATCACCGGTATTCGCCCAGATGACTGAACAGCTCACGCAAACCTTGAATTCTTATGAAAACTTTGCAGGGCTTCGTCTCGACGACAAAAGTGGTGTCGTGGTCTATTTCAAGGGCCAAATGCCTGAGCTGGCCAAAGCCGAGGTGCACAAGCTTTTCGGTGAAATTCCACTCAAGACTTTAGGCGCGGCTTTCACCCATTCAGAGCTAGCGAATGCAAAATCTGAGGCACTGAAGCTAATCGATACCTTGCTGAAACAGAAAAAGATCGACTCAGCAACCACTGACTTTGCCGTTGACTTTTCAAGCGTTGAAGTCTCGATCAACGTGATTGACAAAAAAGAGGCAACTGCTGTTAAGGCCCAAATCGAAGGTTTCAACGGGCTGCCGATTCACGTCGTGGCAACCGATCACGTTTTGGTGCTTTAGTTGAACTAGCCGAGGTTGAGCCAATAAACCGCGGTGTCGCCATAACTCTTGGTTTCGTCAAGAACCAAACCGGTCGGCAGCGTCGGCACCTCGGTGCGGCTTGAGCGTTCGAGAATGATGGTGGCGTCTGACTTTAGCCATCCGAGTAAATTTTGCAGATTTTCGGTGACCTCGTCGTTTGTGACGTCATATGGTGGGTCGATGAAAACTAGGTCAAATGTTGGGGCGGCTTCGCCTGTGGTCAAGAACGTGTTGACCGGTTGAATGACCACTTTGATGCGCACGTCAACGCCCTCGGCAAAGAGGTTTTTGTCAACTTTTTTGCAGTTCACTTCGCACACGGCTGCTGCCTGGCGGTTGCTCTCGACGAGCACAGCACTGATGGCGCCGCGGCTTAGGGCTTCGAGGCCCAGAGCGCCGGTGCCGGCATAAAGGTCAAGGGCTGCTGCGCCTTCAACGATGCCTCGCGCGTCGATGCGGCTAAAGATGCTCTCGCGAACGCGGTCGCTGGTTGGGCGGGTTGATTTTGCGGGGGAGGCCAACTTTAGTGAGCCTGCGACGCCTGAAATGATTCTTGTCATGTTGATTAGAGCTTAATGCAGGCGGGCGCCTTGGTTGTCGGCGAAGATTGTTTTATGTTGTTGCCACAGACCAAACTCGACCGCCTTTTGGGTGATCGCACGGCGAAGGCTTTTGCCCGCCACCTTGGTTTGGTGACGGTCGCTGATCTGTTGCAGCATTACCCGCGTCGCTATGCGGTGCGCGGCGATTTGACGCCGATTGCCGAGGTGCCGATTGGCGAGCCGGTGACTGTGGTGGCTGAGATTGTTGATTTTAAAGAGCGACGCATGTCGGGCAAGACTTCGCACCTTCTTGAGGTGCGAATAACTGACGGTTCAGCGTTTTTGACTTTGACATTCTTCAACCAGGCTTGGCGTCAGAAAGATCTGAAACCTGGTTCGCGAGGATTATTCGCCGGCAAGATTGGCGCCTTCAACGGGCGCTTGCAGTTGGCGCACCCAGAGTATGAGCTTTTTGACGACGAAGTTGACTCGGCTGAGGCGGCTCGGTGGGCTTTGCAGCCGATTCCGATTTACCCCGCAGCATCGTCGGTGACCACGTGGGCCATTGGCCGTGCGATGGGCGTGGTGCTCGACACTTTGCCGGCGCTCGTCGATGAGCTGCCAGCTGAGGTCGTGGCATCTGAGGGTCTGCTTGCCCTAGATGACGCGATGCGCAAGATTCATCAGCCTGCGCTTGCTCACGACTGGCAAAGTGCCCGCGACACTTTGCGTTTTCACGAGGCGTTTGTTTTGCAGGCTGCACTTATTCGTCGCAAAGCCGAGTTGTCGCATGTGACGACCGATGTGCGCGCGGTTGCAGCCGACGGGCTCTTGGCTGGGTTCGACGCCAGCTTGCCATTTGAACTAACCGCAGGCCAGCGGTCAGTTGGCAACGAGATTCTCGAAGACTTGGCATCGGGTCACCCTATGAATCGCCTATTGCAGGGTGAGGTTGGTTCGGGCAAGACACTGGTTGCTCTGAGGGCGATGTTGGCCGTTGCCGAATCGGGTGGGCAGTCGGCGATGATTGCACCAACCGAAGTTTTGGCTGCGCAGCACTTAGCTTCGATTCGTCGAACACTTGGTGACGACCTTGCCGCGCGACTCGGCGTCACATTGCTCACCGGTTCGCAGAACACAGCCGACCGCAAACGTGCGCTGCTGCAGATCGTTAGTGGCAAGGCGCAGCTTGTGGTCGGCACGCACGCACTGCTCGCCGACAAAGTCGAGTTTTATGACCTAGCCATGGTGGTGATCGATGAGCAACATCGCTTTGGTGTTGAGCAGCGCGAAACCCTGCGCCAAAAAGGTCGAACCGCGCCACACGTCTTGACCATGACTGCAACGCCGATTCCGCGCACCCTAGCTGTGAGTGTGTTTGGCGACCTCGACATCTCGACGCTCACCGAGTTGCCTGCCGGCCGCCAAGCCATTACTTCACACGTGGTGCAACTTTCGCAGCCGTCGTTGATCGCTCGCACTTGGAGTCGCGTTGCCGAAGAAGTGGCCAAGGGGCACCAGGTGTTCGTCGTTTGCCCGCGCATTAGTGAGAGCGAAGATGAGGCTGAGGCGCCACTCGAGCTTGATGCCGACGATGATCTTTTTGCCGTTGCCGCCGATGCGGGCAACTCGGGTTTAGCGATTGACGCTAACGCCGCGCCCAAGCCGCGCAGGCCGTTGGCTGCGGTTGAAACTATGGTCGAGGCGCTTCGCTCCAACCCCGTGTTGGCTGGGTTGGCGATTGAGCCGATGCACGGGGCGCTGGCATCCGAGTTAAAAAATGAGACTATGGCGCGTTTTGTTGCTGGTGAAATCAACGTGCTGGTTTCGACCACGGTGATTGAGGTTGGCGTTGACGTGCCGAATGCCACTCTTATGGTGGTGCTTGACGCTGACCGTTTTGGTGTGTCGCAACTGCACCAGTTGCGCGGGCGAGTGGGGCGTGGTGGCAACGCCGGTTTGTGCTTGTTGATGACTGCGGCTGAGAGCGGGTCGTTGGCGTTGGAGCGTGTGCGGGCGGTTGCCGACACCCTAGATGGTTTTAAGTTGAGCGAGATCGACCTCGAGTTGCGCGGTGAGGGTGACGTTTTGGGTGCGAGTCAGTCTGGTGTGCGTTCGAGCTTGCGGCTTTTGAGGGTGTTGCGCGATGCCGACCTAATCGTGCGAGCTCGCGAGTTGGCAGATAACTTGCTAACAGCTGACCCAACGCTCGAAAAACACCCAAATTTAGCTGAAGTGCTGACGAATTTAGATGCAGCCCGCCAAGAGAACCTGA
Source organism: Microbacteriaceae bacterium (assembly GCA_947447385.1). Classification (GTDB taxonomy): domain Bacteria; phylum Actinomycetota; class Actinomycetes; order Actinomycetales; family Microbacteriaceae; genus Rhodoluna. The sequence continues at coordinate 784 of CANFKN010000123.1, read as the reverse complement.
GCAAGGGCTAACCTAGTTTTATGTCTTCAATCGCTGTGTACCCTGGCTCTTTTGACCCGCTAACTTTTGGTCACTTGAACATCGCCGCGCGCGCGGCTCACCTATTTGATGAGCTTCACATTGTTGTGGTGCACAACCCTGCGAAGTCGCCGCGTTTTTCAAGCGCTGAACGCGTTGAACTGATTCGCGCATCGCTGAGTGAGGCTGGCCGTTTTGGCACACCAATGCCTTCGAGCCACGTTTCAAAGATTGTGATTGACACCCTCGACAGTGGATTGCTGGTTGACTATTGCCGCATGGTTGGTGCTAAGGCCTTGCTAAAGGGTGTGCGCAATAATGCTGACCTTGAATATGAGTTGCCGATGGCTTTTGTAAACCGTGACTTGGCTAACGTCGAAACTATTTTTATGCCAGCAAGCCCGCAAAACGGTTTTGTTTCGAGCTCGCTCGTCAAGCAGGTTGCTGACCTTGGCGGCTCAGTCGATGAATACGTGCCTTCAGCCGTAGCTCGAGCGTTGGCTTCTTCAGCTTCGAACCGCAAGGGTTAGGTCACGCCAATGTCGCAAAACTCTTTTGTCGTAGCCGTTCACGACCTCATCAATAAGCCTGGCAATCTGCGCCGTTTTGATTTTGAAATCAAACTCGATGAAGCGTTTGGCGCCGGAGCCGTTACTCTGCCTGCAGGGTCTGAAATGCAACTAAGTGGTCGACTTGAATCGGTTCACGAGGGCATTTTGGTGACCGGTTTGGCTGAAAGCGACGCGAAAACTGAATGTAGTCGCTG
>CANFKN010000122.1 GCA_947447385.1 Microbacteriaceae bacterium | reverse complement strand
CGGCGAAGTTGGCAACAAGAAGGCCTACGACCCACGCGCCTGGGGCAAGCTCGGCGAAGCCGGCATGTCAACCCGCGTAGTTGAGGCTGCCACTGAGCTTGGCTCAGCCGGCAAGTCGATGTCGCTCTAAAGACTTGTCGCTCTAAAACCTAGACATAAGCGAAACGCCCTATCCAATCAAACGGATAGGGCGTTCTGCATTTAAAGGTCGTTCGTTAGCCTTGGTTGAACACCGAGTCAAACGCAGCGGCAGGGGTTGCCCACTGCAACTTGCGCACGAATGCGAGTGCTTCTGGTGCGCCGTGCAGGCGGTCCATGCCGGCATCCTCCCACTCGATCGAGATTGGGCCGTCATAGCCGATGGTGTTGAGAGCTCTAAAAGAGGCCTCCCAGTCGACGCTGCCGTGACCGGTTGACACGAAATCCCACGCGCGGCGAGGGTCGCCCCAAGGCAGGTGCGATGACAAACGGCCTCTGCGGCCATCCGCGTTATAAATCTTTGTGTCTTTGCAGTCAACGTGATAGATGCGGTCGGCAAACCGAAGCACATAGGCGGCAGGGTCAACGTCTTGCCAAGCCATGTGCGATGGGTCAAAGTTGAGGCCGAAACCTGGTCGGTTGCCAATTGCAGCGAGTGCGATTTCGGTGGTGTACCAGTCATAGGCGATTTCGCTCGGGTGGGTTTCGAGAGCAAACTTGACTCCATGGTCGTCAAAGACGTCGATGATCGGGTTGAAGCGGTCGGCAAAGTCTTGATAGCCGGCCTCGATTACCGAAGCTGGCACCGGCGGGAACATCGCGACATAAGGCCAAATCTTTGAACCGGTGAAGCCAACTACGGTTTCAACGCCAAGCTTGCGTGCCACCACAGCGGTTTGCTTGAGTTCTTCGGCGGCGCGCTGGCGCACACCCTCGGCCTCACCATCGCCCCAAACTTTTGAACGCAAAATGGCTTGGTGGCGAAAGTCGATTGGGTCGTCGCAAACCGCTTGGCCGGTCAAGTGGTTCGAAATCGCAAACAACTTGAGGTTGTAACGCGCCAGCAAATCGAGGCGTTCTTGCACATAAGCGTCGTCTTCGAAGGCACGGCCTACGTCAAGGTGCTCGCCCGAACAAGCCAACTCAAGGCCGTCATAACCCCATTCGCTTGCCAACTTGGCAACCTGCTCAAGAGGCAGGTCAACCCATTGGCCGGTGAAAAGTGTGATTGGTCGCGACACTTTTGCTCCTTTTGTCTATGTTGTGAATCTAGTGGGTTTAGTGGTTCGCCGAAACCAAGTGGCTGCCCGGGGCTGAATCAGCTGGCGCTAAATGAGCGGGTGCCAGCTCAACCCACTGGCGTGAGTTGGCCGATTGCAGAACTGCCTCGGTTATTACCGCGGCGCGCAGACCGTCGGCAAAAGTCGGCAGACCATCAACCACGCCACCTTGAAACGACTCATAAGAGTCGGTTACAAACGCATTGAACGCATCTTGATAACCCCGCGGATGCCCCGCCGGCAAATACGCAAGATTCTGCGCTGCGACAGAGGCCACCTCGGCTGAACCCACATTAACGATCGCCTCGCGGCGGGCATTTGCTGTGGTGAATCGGCCTGGAACCTCTTGGTTCCAATAAGACGACTCAAGTTCGCCGTCGAACGAGAAACGAATTTCGTTCTTGCGACCATAAGAGATCTGGCTAGCGATCAACGTGCCTGAAGCACCGCGGTCGGTTTCGAACAGAATCGAAGCCGCGTCTTCGGTGGCGCCACGCTCGGTGTGAGGTTTAGCCATGCTTGCTACCAAGTGGGTGATGCGGTGGCCAGTGACGAACTCCATGAGGTCACACCAGTGCACACCAATATCAGCAAACGCTCGTGAAGCACCGCCGACATTTTCGTTCACGCGCCAGTTGGTTGCCGTCGAAAGCGCCAGCCAGTCTTGCAAATAAGAACCATGCAACAGGTGCAGTTCACCGGCATCACCGCGAGCAATGCGCGCACGAATCTCGCGCACTGCTGGGTAATAGCGATAGATGAAAGGCACCGCGTTTGGGGTTGCATTTGCCTCGGCGCTCTCGAACAAACTGGTTGCGTCGGCAACCGAGGTGGCCAAAGGTTTTTCACAAATCACAGGTTTGCCAGCAGCGATTGCCAGGCCGGCCTGCTTCGCGTGAAAGGTGTTCGGCGTGCACACGTGCACAACATCAACCAAGTCAGAGTTGATAAGTTCGCTTGCGCTGCTGGCAGTTTGTTTGATGCCAAGACTGTTTGCTGCTTTTGCTGAGCTCTCTGGTGATGAGCTTGAGATCAACACCACTTCGTGACCGGCGGCACGAACTGCACGCGAGTGCACCTCGGCCATAAAGCCGCCGCCGAGAATTCCAGCGCGCAGCTGCCGAGCCACTACGAACTCTTTTTCTTGCTAGAAAGTGCTACGGCGATGATGATGATTGCGCCACGCACAACCTGCTGTTGGCTCACGTCAAGTCCAGCCAAAATCAAACCGTTGTTCACAAGACCGATGAACAGTGCGCCAAAGAGCGAACCGATTACCGAGCCGCGACCACCAAAAAGTGAGGTACCTCCAAGAATCACAGCGGCGATAACCGAGAGTTCATCACCGGTGCCCCACTGAAAACGACCCGACTGCAAACGACCCGCATAGAGCATGCCGGCAACAGCAGCAACCACGCCAGACATCAACAGAACGTTGAACTTGATGCGAGCCGTGTTCACACCGGTGAAAAGAGCAGCGCGAGCATTGCCACCAGTGGCGCGAACCTGGCGACCAAACTTGGTCTTGTTCATCACTACTGCACCCACGGCAACAAAAAGCACTGCCCAGATCAAGAGTGACGGAATCGTGCCAACGTCGCCGCCACCAAAGATTTGAATGAAGTTGTTGTCAGCGATAGGCACCGGCGCTGAGGCTGTGATCCAACGGGCCACACCAACGACGAGGCCGAGCATGCCCAGCGACACCAAGAACGAAGGCACCTTCAACAGAGCCACGAGACCACCGTTGATTGCACCGACGACAAGACCAACGGCTAGGCCGGCAACTACGCCAACTACTGGGCCATATGACGAGACAGCCATAGCTGAGACCACTGAGGCAAGACCGGCAACCGAACCGATGCTCAAGTCGATTTCGGCAGCAGCAATCACGAAGGTCATAGCCACAGCCATGATCGAAATCGTTGCGGTCTGGCGAGCGATATTTAGCAGGTTGTTAGTGGTGGTGAAACCACTGTCGCCCAAAAAGCTGGCGAACAAAATGAACGCTGCAACGAAGGCTACATAGATGATGTTTTGGCGCCAGTCGAAACGCTGCACGACCTTGAAAGCACCCTGAAGCGCACTGCGCCCCTGGGTTGAGTTAGTTGAGTTAGACATTTAGGCTCCTTGAACCGCTAGTTGTAAGAATTCTTCTGAGGGAATCTCTTTGCGAGAGAGATTGCGGGCAACTTCGCCATCGCGAAGCACCAAGATGCGGTCACTGACCGCCAATAGTTCCGGCAGCTCTGACGAGATCAAAATCACGGCTTTGCCCTGTTTAGCGATGTCGCGAACCATGTCAAGAATTTCTTGCTTGGTGCCGATGTCAACGCCGGCGGTAGGTTCATCCATCATCAAAATGGTCGGATTAGTTCCCAACCATTTGCCGATAACTACCTTCTGCTGGTTGCCACCTGAAAGCTTGGTGACCGGCATCTTTTGGTCTGCAACCTTGATAGAGAACGTTCTGATCATTTCGCTGGCACGAGCCACAATCTTGCTCGAGCTAAGTAGTGGCCCGAGCTTCAAACCACCGAGCAGAGGCAAAGTAAGGTTCTCTTCGACTGAGTGGTCGAGCACGAGGCCCTGTTCACGTCGGTCTTCGGGAATCAGTGCCAAGCCGTTTGAGATTGCTTGACCTGGGTTGCGAATGCTCACAGCTTTGCCGTTGATTTCAACTCGGCCGGCGCTAGCACGGTCAACGCCGAACAGGGTGTTCACGAGTTCGGTTCGGCCACTGCCCATCAGCCCGGCAAGACCAAGAATCTCGCCACGGTGAAGGTCGAATGACACGTTCGACAGGCGTGAGCCCGAAGCCAGACCCGCAACGCTTAATACGACATCCGAGCCAATTTCATGGCTGCGGTCTTCATGGGTGAGGTGGCCCGAAAGCTCGCGCCCCACAATCGCTTCAACGATTTTGGCCGGAGTGACCTCTGAAAGCTTGGCGGTGAGGGCGTTCTGACCATCGCGAAGCACCGTGATGCGGTCGGCGACGCGATAGACCTCGTCCATTCGGTGCGAGATATAGATGATCGAGATGCCGCGCGCTTTGAGGCGCTCAATGAGCTCGAACAAAGCGTTAGTTTCGTGCTTTGCGAGCGATGCGGTTGGTTCGTCCATGATCAAAACACGAGCGTTCTGAGCTAGGGCTTTT
>CANFKN010000121.1 GCA_947447385.1 Microbacteriaceae bacterium | reverse complement strand
TCAAAGTTACTTAGCCCAAAAGACTTGTTCCAGTTCTGCATGAAATCTGGCGAGTTCACTAGTTCTAGCCCTACCTGATCACGACCGCCTAAGAACTTTCGAAGGTCTTCAAAGTTGACCATAGCCCAGTACGGAAAACTGATGATTCGGGCTTCGCCACCGCGCCTCGGGTTGTCGAAGGCATTGAGTGAGTGCAGTTTTGTGCGCAGTGACAAACCTAGCTTTTCAGCGGTAATTCGGCGCGCGGCTCGGTCAATTGATTCGTCGCTTCGAATGGCGTCGCCGGGCAAAACTCGGCCCGCGTGCTGTTCGTCCTGCATCGTCACCACAAATAGTGACAGACCATTTGAATCGGGGATTCTCTGCAGCTCGGGTGAAACTAGCCCCAGGCCATCGAGCATTTCGAGCGTTCGATTTTCAACGACAGTGAAAATCACCACATCAACTTCTACGCGCATAAGAATGTCACTGGTCACTGGCATAATCTCCTTTAGATAAAGATTACATCACATTCGAACTATTCAATTGCAGTTGATTGAGCAAAAAAGTCGTTCACGTGGTATAGTATTAACAACAACGCGAAAACTCCGATGATTTTAGCGTTTACCAAGGGGGAGACCATGAATCAACAGCCACAGAACGCGACCCAGCAATGGGTCGAAGCACTACGCAGCCAGCAGAGCATTGCAGCAACAGTCGAAGCCGGCAAAGTTGCCGCTGTGCAAAAGGCCGCCGCCAACATGCAAACTGCAACAGCATCGGTCTCGCCACAAGCTTCATCACAAGTTTCAGAAGGAGCGACACCGGGGGGTGTCGTGCAGGCCGGGGGGTCTGAGAACCGGGCAGCGCAAAAGCCGGGGGTTCTTGCGCTGCCCGACCTACACGTTGGCAGGGGTTTGCGCTATGGCAATCTGACCTGGTTTCCGATCTTTACAAACGCCCCAGTCGCAGTCAGGCAGTATGCAACGGCGCTAACCGCCGCGAAGGTGGGCGTGGTCGAAAATACTGCACCGAGTGTGGGCCACCTGCAGGTGCGAAACGCCGGCGACCAGCCTGTATTGCTGTTTGAAGGTTCACTTCTAGAGGGCGGCTGGCAACACCGAGCTCTTACTCACACAGTTTGGGTCGATGCCCTCAGCACGGCAGAAATCCCTGTGGTTTGTGTTGAGGCAGGTCGCTGGAACGGCGTGAGCACTCAGAATTTTGGCAACAAAACTGCGCCAGCTCGGGTTCGTCGCGCGATGCGAGGAATCAAGGTCAACTCGGCAGGCGCTGCCAGCCAATCTGTCGCTGATCAAAGTGAAGTGTGGAACGAGGTTAACAACTTCGCAGCAGCCACCAAAAAGCAGCGCCCTACGCACTCCCTGGTTGAAATGGCAAACGAGATTCAGCAAGAAATTCTCGCTCTCGGCTTGACCAAACCTCAGCCTCTATATGGCCAGCGCGGGGTGTTGGTGGCAGTCGCCGGCAAACCACTCGCGCTCGAAGTTTTCGACCACCCAGACACATTGGCCGAGCGGCTTGAGAGCATCCTAGATGCTTATCTGCCAGAGTCGATGGCCTTGCCCTATGCAACTTGCCGTTCGCAGCTGGCGCGCGATTTCGTTGCACGCGTAGAAACGCTTGGTGTGCAGGCAACCGAACACGAGGGGCGCCTGCGCAACCGTGCCGACAAATATGTAGCGAGCGAAGCGGTCATCAGCAAACAAGGTGCATTCTTGCACCTCGCGACCTTGAACCCAGCTCACGAGCTGGTGTTGGCCGCATAACGGTCAGGCCGGTGTGCCCGGCACCAATGTGTACAACGCAAATTCTTTAGTCAAGTTCGCCACAAGCCGCGAAGTTGTCGAACCTAAAAACCGATTCCTAAACCGCAGACGGCACGCCCGATGCACCCTAAATCTAGAAAGATGCCATGAACAACATCAAAATCGAGTTTCAGCAAATTAAAGCTGACTCACCAGCTTCAATCGGCCTAATGGTCGAGCTAAACGCACCAGCATCGCCTGAAAACCAGCTCATTTCGCGTTCTCCCCGAGGAGTCGTGTTTGTTGTGGATCGCTCAGGTTCGATGGGTGGCGGTCGACTAGAGGTCGTCAAATCGACGATTCTCGATATTCTTGGTCAACTCGACAAGAACGACTACCTTTCAATCGTCACTTTCGATCACGCTGCAACTGTCGAATTGGCACTCACCCGCATTCAAGATGCCGACATCAAAGCAACCCGCAAGTTGATTGGTGAGCTCAGCACTGGCGGCAGCACCAACCTAGAACGTGGCTATCGCATTGGCCTGGCTGAGGCGGCAAGCGCTCCTAGTGGCGTTGAAGTCACCGTTGTCTTGCTATCAGATGGCCACGCAAATCAGGGAAACACCGAGGCGCAGTCATTTGCCCAACTGGCAGCAGGCGCAACTGAGCACTTCATTACAACCTCAACACTCGGCATTGGTGAGGCCTACGACGAACGCCTGTTGGTCGAAATGTCTAACACTGGCAAGGGCAATCACTTTGCGGCGGTTGATTTCGCTGAAGCAGCAATTGGGCTCAACAGTGAAATCAGCGATTTGCTAACACGCACCGTTTCTGGCCTCTCTGTGACCGTGAAAACTGAGGGCGAATTGCAACGTTTCAGTCGCACCCGCACACCGCAGTATGTTCACAAGACCACGAATAAACCAGGGCAAGCTGTTCAGTTTGATCTAGGTGCAATGGGCAGCCTCGAAGAGCGCAACTTTGTCGCAGAAGTTGTTGTGCAACCAATCAAAAGCAACACCGGTTCTTCAGCAGGTCAGGTAATCGTTGAAGTCACCTATCTCGATGAGGTTTCGGGCCAGCAGGTCAAGCTTGAAAAATCATTCGACATTGAACTTGTTCTAGCCGAAAACTGGGTCGAGCCAGCTCGCGACGAAGACATTGTGATGGAGCTAGCAACGCTGCGCTCTAACACGGTCAAGGAACAGGCGATCGAGCTTGCGCGTTTAGGCCGCATGGCCGAGGCCCAAGAGCTTTTGACTCAAGCAGGAGTTGGGCTTGATGCGCTGGCTGACAGCATGCAAGACCTGAGCCCGCGAAACCGAGCCCGCGCCGCACGCTATCGCCGCGAATTGACAGAGCTGGCGAGCATGGATGGCGAGCTCTTTATCAAGCGAAGTGCCGAGAGCCACAAACGTGGCATGAACTCAAAAGTCGACCCACGACACATGCCAGACCAAGACCAAAACACAGACGAAAGCGAGGCCTAACATATGTGGATTTTTACAGAACTAGGATTCTTGTCAATTGTTCGCAAGCCTCGCCCAGGCGAAGAAGACACGCTGATGGTTCGAGCACGTCGCTATGACGCGCTAGTGCCGCTATCAAAATCGGCTGATCGCCCAATCATTCGAACACCGGAGGCCGACTACCCGTATCGTGTCATCGTGAATGACGCTGTTTTCGGTGCGTGGATGTCCGACCAAGCGCAAGCCATCGACTATTCAAACTTCAAGTCAAGAGTTTCGCGTCGCAGCTACTCCTATGAGCATGCCCTGCATGAAATCTGGGCAGTGATGAGGATGCAAGAAGACGATTCTTCGCGCACTTGGTTTGATGAGCCTCTCGATAAAACCCGAGAAGTGCTGGCGGTTGAATACCTCGCTTTCTCATCTGAAGACGAAACCCTCGAAGCATTGCAGGGTGAAAGCTTCTTTGAAGATCTTGACGGGCTGAGATCGCACTTTTCGCAGTATGACCAGTGGCGATTCAAACCGCTCTATGAACTGCCGCCGGCTCTGGTGGCTTTCAGAGCGAGCAACAAATAACCAGTAGTTCTAGGGGGAACAAATTGAGTGAAAAACTCGTAGTCGCCTATGGCGACATTTATCAAGATTGGCAGTTGGGTGCCGGCGACGGCACCCAACCGACCAACCCGATTCGCGCGAAACTTGCGACCGAGATTCTTCGGCAACACCTTGGTGAGGCCATTAACGTAATCGATCCATTGGGTGAGGTCAACCAAACCGAAGTCAGAGCAGACGTGATTGCCGCGCTCAAGAGCATCCACGACTCTGATTACATCGATCGCACTCTTGCCGGCAAATGCTCTCAGTGGGTGGGCACGAAGCCCGCCGTTGCCGAGGCTGGCCTGGCGATGTTTGCGGGCACAATGCGAGCAACTGAGATGATTCTGAACGGCGAAACCAAAGTCGCATTCAACCCGCAGGGCGCGAAGCACCATGCTCAAAAAGCTAGCGCCGAGGGATTTTGCGCATTCAACGACATGGTTTGGGCAGCTCTGGAATTTCAACGTGGAGGGCTCAAACCGCTGTATCTAGATTTCGATATTCACGCCGGAGACGGGGTTTATCACCTGCTTAAGAACACGGGTGTGCCCACCATCAGCATTCATAACGGTGCGGTTTATCCTTGGGATTCTGAGATGCAAGCGGGCAGCGGCAAGCGAGCAGAGTTTCATCACCCTGAAGCGCACGCCTACAACTTCAACGTC
>CANFKN010000120.1 GCA_947447385.1 Microbacteriaceae bacterium | reverse complement strand
TTATATTCAGGTTCGTGAGTCGATTCTTCGTTCACCGGTTTATCCTGACCCAAACACTGACCAAGGTCACCACACAGTGCGCACTTCGATAAAGGTTGGGGCTAACGTGGTCGATTCGATTGCCGAGGGTTACCGCCTCAACCTGCCGTTGCGTGCGCATAAAGGTGCACGTGCGGTCGCACCGCTGCTAACAGTGGCAAGTTCAAACGTCATGGTTGAATCGGTCAAGCTGGCCGAGGACGCATCTGGTGACTTAATCGTGAGGCTCTATGAGGCGATTGGCGACCGAACAGTGGCGTCATTAGCAACAAACTTTGACTACAAATCCGTTGCGTTGATCAACCTGCTCGAAGGCGAGGTTGATAGCCAAGGCTCTCTAGCCGTTAAAGGCTCGGGTGAAATCGAGCTCGAGCTACGCCCGTTCAAGTTCGCCACGCTACGGTTTAGGCGTTGACTCAGCCGTGCTACGATAATCGCAAAGTGGGGGCAAAAGTCATCTCTTAAAGCTTTTGAGAGGCGCTTAAAAACAGGGGGAAAAGCATCGTGAACGAAAAAACTCAACTGAGCAGAAGAATTAAGTTCTATATCGTCGGATCGAACGTCTTAGGCGGCACCCTTGCCCTATTACTAGCCGTAACTTTCTTTCAAAGTGTATTGTGGTACTGGCTTTGGCCATTAGGTATCCTAACCTTAGTTTTTGCCTTGGTATTGTTCGTGAATGCGCTCATCATTTTCTCTAGGGTTGGTCGCCTTTACCCGTCGCTCAAAGGTTCAACGATTTTCGGAGGTTGGGCTGCGGCGATGTATCCCGTGATATGCGTATTTGTGGGCTTTTCTCCAGCGCTGTCGCTTAAGTTTTCCAACGAAATCTATTTGGTTTTTGTTTTGTTGCTCAATCCGATTACCTATGCACTTGCTCTCTTGGCAATTCACGCCGTCATCATTCGCAGGGCTAACAAGGTAATTAAGGCTGACCTAGCTCAGGTAGCTCCTTAGGTCATCCGTTTCAGTTTTGCTCTAGCATTTATTCATGAGCACTTTGGTTGGCCGCGACAAGACGGCACTTTTGGTTATTGACGTTCAAAACGATGTGGCTGCAGGTGCCTACAACTTGCCCAGCGTTCTGACAAACATCAACATTGCAATTGAGAAGGCACGTGCAGCTTGTGTGCCTATTGTGTGGGTGCAGCACAACGATGATGAGATGCCCGTTGACACCGACGGATGGCAAATCGTTAGCGAGCTAAAGCCAGCTGCGGGCGAGCCAATCGTGCGAAAGACTTTTAAGAGCTCGTTTGAGGCTACAAACCTTGAAGAGCTTTTGGCTGGATTGAACGTGAGTCACCTTGTAATCACGGGCATGCAAACCAACAACTGCATTCGCCACACAACTCACTCGGCTCTTGAGCGCGGTTATGACGTCACTTTGGTGAACGATGCGCACTCGACGACTGGCTATGAGTGGGGTGGCCACGAGGTTACTGCCAAAGAAGTGGTCGATGAGGCTAACGACAACTTCGGTGGCTATGAGTTGCCTGGTCGCGGTTCTCGCACTGTAGCTGCCGTTTCTTTGAGCTTCTAGAGTTTCTGGAGGCAATCAAGCGATGCCAACAAAGCCCGATTCATCACCGATCTTTCGCAAACTGCTCAAGAGCGATCGCGCTGTCTGGAGTCAGCTTTGGGCTGGCTATCTTGAGTTTTATGAGCATGAGCTGACACCCGAACAAACCGAGTTAACTTGGCAGCGGTTCTTTGATCAAAAGTTCAATCTTTGGGCTTTTGTAGCCGAGGTTGATGGTGTCGTCGCAGGAATCGCTCATTGCTCGTTCACAAACTCAACTTGGAACAAAACCCCAGATTTTTATCTCGAAGACCTATTTGTTGACCCAAGTTTTAGAAGGCAGGGTTTGGGTGAGTTTCTGATCGAGTCTTGCGCTGACTTTGCTCGTGAAAGCGGGGCCAGGCGTTTGCATTGGTTGACACACCGCGACAACGAAACCGCTCAAAAGGTTTATCGCAAAGTCGCTTCGCAGAGCGAGTTCATTATTTTTGAAAAAACTCTTTAAAGCACTTTGGCTGGGTTGCCAACCGCAGTTGCGCCAGCGGCTAACTCTCGGGTGACAACCGCACCCGCGCCGACACGAGCACCGTCATGAATAGTGATGTTTCCGATTACTGCCGCGCCCGCACCAATCACAACGTTGTTGCCGAGAGTAGGGTGGCGCTTGCCGTGCTCGCCAGTTTTCGAGCCAAGCGTTACACCGTGATAAATCAAAACGTCATCGCCGATGATCGCAGTTTCGCCAATGACAACGCCCATGCCGTGGTCAATCACTAGGCGGCGGCCAATCTTCGCGGCGGGGTGGATTTCAACGCCGGTGATAGCGCGACCCCAATAGGCCCAAATTCTCGAGACGGTTTTTAGGCCAATAGACCATAAAAAATGAGCGACCCGATGGTTCCACACAGCGTGCAGACCAGGGGTCGTCAAAATTACTTCAAGGGTGTGTCGAGCGGCAGGATCGCGCTCGAGCACAGCCTTGATGTTTTCACCGAAACGGATGATTTGCCTAGCTTTCTTGAAGGTCCTTATAGAGCACAGTCGAAAGGTAGCGCTCGCCATAAGATGCGAACAGCACAACAATCTTCTTGCCAGCGTTCTCAGGGCGGTTCGCAATCAGCGATGCACCCCAGGCAGCTGCGCCCGATGAGATTCCTCCAAGAATACCCTCTTCTGCACCCAAACGGCGTGCATATTTGATGGCTTCTTCGTTTGGCACGTCTAGAACCTCGTCATAAATGGTGGTGTCTAGCACTGGTGGAACAAAGTTTGGGCCTATTCCCTGAATTGGGTGACCGGCAGGTGAGCCGCCGTTCAAGATAGGTGACGCCAAAGGCTCAATCGCGATCACCTTGATGTTCGGGTTCAATTCTTTTAGAGCCTGGCCAACACCGGTGATGGTGCCGCCAGTGCCGATGCCAGCAACAAAGATGTCAACTTCACCGTTGGTGTCGCGCCAAATTTCAGCAGCGGTGGTTTCACGGTGAATCTTTGGGCCGGCAGGGTTCTCAAACTGGCGAACGGCAACTGCGCCTCGCTCTGCTGCGATTTCGTCAGACTTAGCCACAGCGCCGCGCATGCCTTCAGCTGCAGGAGTAAGCACAAGCTCGGCTCCATAGGCCCTTAGAAGGGTGCGACGTTCAAGGCTCATGCTGTCAGGCATAGTCAAAACAACCTTGTAGCCACGTGCAGCAGCAACCATTGCAAGTGCAATGCCGGTGTTGCCAGAGGTTGCCTCGACGATTGTGCCGCCAGGCTTTAGTTCACCAGACGCTTCGGCTGCATCAACCATGGCAATAGCCAGACGGTCTTTGACAGTCGCAGAAGGGTTATAGAACTCGAGTTTGGCTAGAACCTCAGCAGGCGCACCGTCGGTGACGCGGTGGAGGCGAACGAGAGGCGTGTTTCCGAAAGCTTCGGTAATGTCGTTGTATACGGTCATGTTTTCAGATTAGCGAGCAAATTGCTGTGCTTTCAAAGTGTTGCAAAGTGTTACGCAAGTCGTGTTCGTAATGTAACTTTTGGCTCTTATCGATAGGACCAACAATTGATTCAACTCACCTTCGAGCGTTTGAGCGTTGGCAATCTGCACGACTTCTTGAACTATTTCGACCACGAGGCGTTCACCGATAACTCGAAGTGGGCGGGTTGCTATTGCCAGTTTTATCTCGATGACCCAGCAACAACCGAACCTCAGACGCTTTCAACCGAGAGAAATCGACAGACTGCTTGTGATCGCGTTGAGGCCGGCGAGATGCAGGGCTACCTCGCTTATGCCGATGAAAAAGTCGTAGGTTGGTGTGCGGCTGGTTCGTCAAAACTGTTCCCAGCGATTCCCGATGCCGATGAAAAATTGGCACGGATGCTTTGCTTCGTCATACATCCGCTTTTTCGCGGGCAGGGTGTTGCTCGCTCGCTCATGCAGCACGCGGTCGCTGACTTGGCTGATCTCGGGTTTGCCGCGGTTGAAGCAGCGCCCTACACGCAGGCCGAGCAACAGGCTGCAAACTACCGAGGGCACCTTTCAATGTATCTAGGTGAGGGTTTTGAGATTGTGCAAGACATGGGTGAGTTTGGAACACTCGTGCGCAAACACCTTGACTAGTAATCTGAAAACATGGATGACAAAAAACTTTCAGCCGAAGAAGAGTTGCGCGAGCAAGCTAAAACATCAATCGCCAAGAAGCGAAGCGCCTGGCAGTTTTTGATGATTACAGTTCTTGTCAATGCAGGCTTGAGCTTGATTTGGTTTTTCACAAGCCCAGGCGGCTATTTTTGGCCGATGTGGCCAATGCTTGGCATGGGTTTAGGCGTAGTACTTTCATTGGCAGACGCATATGGTTTTTCGTTCAATCGCCCAATCACAGATTCGGCGATTGACGCTGAGATTGAAAAACTCAAGCGCCGCGGCTAAAACAGCGCAGCTAAC
>CANFKN010000119.1 GCA_947447385.1 Microbacteriaceae bacterium | reverse complement strand
CGCAGCGCCCCAACGAGCAAGGCAAACAAGCTGCCCGCAAACTCTCGAGTGCGAGCAACCGGCCCGCGCCCCTCGGCAAAGCCGCGCAGCCTTCGAGTCTGACGAACGGCAGCCCACTGCCACTGAATGAACTCAAGCCGCACCAAAGCCGCAGCTGCTGCAGTGGCCGGGCGCGCTGGCACGTGCAGCCATTTCACCAATGCAGCGGCGAGTTCAGCTGGGCGAAGGGCACCTGCCAAAGCCACACTCGGCAGGGCAAAGAATGCCACCCTAAGCGTCACGATCGACGCGTTTTCGAACCCGGTGCGACCGAAACCGCTTGATGCAAAGAACCCGTTCGAGAGCCATATCGATGCCAAGGCAATCGCAATTGGCACAAAGCGCTTAGCTCGCTGTTGTGGCAGCGCCCACCAAAAGACTCCCGCGACTAACGCTTCTGCGGCGAGCGCCACAAGACCAAGGGTCAAACTTGTGATTGCAAAAGAGGCAGCGAGCAAACCAAAACTGATGCTCAGCGCTGCCATAGGTGCCACCTTGCCAACTCGCACCACAGGTGATTGCAGCAGTTCACCCGGTGCAATTTCTATGACCTCATCGGCGAGCGCTATCAGCTCGGTGTCGTGCGTAGCCAAAGTCACATTCACCCCAGCGCGTTTGGCCGCCAGAATCACCCCGGCCACAGCGCCCCAGGTTTCGGAATCTTGCCCGACTGTGGGTTCATCCAAGATCAATTGCGACGGATTATGCGCCAGCGAACTCGCCAACGCTAAACGCCGCAACTCACCACCTGAAAGTTGGTAGGGGTTTTGGTCGAGCTTTTTGCCTAAGCCGAGCTGAGTCAACAAGCGCTTGGTTAGAGCGGTGTCAAGGCCGAGGTTGTTAACAGTTGCTGTGGCTGTTGCCCAAACTGTGTTGGCAACTATGGTGAACTCGGCCTGTTGAGGAACCCAACCGACTTCACTTGCGGTCAGGCCCGAGAGTTGGCGCAGAAGCTCAGTGGTCTTGCCAGCGCCGCTGGGGCCGACCAGCGCTGTAATCTTTGCTGAAGATTGATTCGTCACTGAAGCCACGACGCCCAAATCGAAATCTTCGGCCCGACGCCCAGTTTCGCCTCTGACCAGTTTGCTACCGCTCAGATCTGACGAAATAGATTCATCGCTGGCGAGTCTGCCATCGGCAGATAGCGTGAGCACTCGCGTTACTGAATCGACCCAGGGCAAAACGTCGTGGTCAACAATAATCGCGGCTGTTGTTGGCGAGTTTTGCAATGCGGCACGAATCGCTATGGTGGCTTCGGCAGCCGACACGGCATCGAGCATGCTCAGCGGTTCATCGAGCAGCAGCACCTCAGGTTCGAGTGCCAAGACCCCGGCGAGCGCAAGGCGCTGTGATTCACCGCCAGAGAGTTCATTTGATCTTCGGTGCTTTTCATATGGCAAGCCAACTTGGCTTAGGCCAGCATCAACTCGCTTGCGAATCTCAACTTCATCTAGAGCTAGGTTCTCTGGGCCAAAAGCAACTTCGCTGCCAATCTGTGAAGCGACGAACGAGTTGGCTGGGTCTTGCAACACCAAGCCACAGCGACCGCGCACATAAAGCTTGCCGCTGAACTTGCCTGCTTCGGTCTGCGCAAGCACACCGGCTATTGCTCTCAGCAGTGTTGACTTGCCAGAGCCGCTAGGCCCAGTGAGCAAAACTCTTTCACCCGATTCAATAGCAAAACTCAGACCATTTAAAAGAGCCACGGCTGAGTCAGCAGGGGCCCAAGTCAGTTGCTTGGCCTCGACAACGGGTTTATTTGGCAAACGCACCAAGCACACCGGTGGCTCGAAGTGCACGCACTAGAAGCCACCCGCCAACACCAGCGATTGCGGCACCTGATGCCATGCAAGCCAGGAGGTAATTGGTGAGAAACTCGGTCGAAGTGCCCGACCAGTAGGCCCAAGATTCATAAATCAAAACTTCTGCCACTGCGGCAGCTGCACCGGCAAAGGTTGCAACCGAAATGTTGAACTTGCGGTAAAGCACAATCAAAAACACAAGTTCAACAGCGGCGCCCTGAAGTAGGGCTGAGAACAAGGAGGTAGCACCCCAGGTGTTTCCAAGACTTACCTCGACAGCGGCGGCTATCAGTTCGGCAAAAAGTGCTGCGCCCGGGCGACGCACAATCAACGCACCCGCCACTGCAGGCAGAGTCCAGATGCCAAACTGCAAACCTGCCAGCCAAGGCACCGCAGAGAAAAGCACGCCGATTGGTGCGTAGGCAAATGTGTCATAAGCCCACATGCCAACACCTAGAACCACGGCGAGAACAGCTGCGATGACCAGGTCGATTACGCGCCATGAGCGACTCGGCGAATTTGAGGCTAAGTTTTGTTCGTTCATTATTTTCCTTTCAAAATGCCGCAACGGCTCGCGCCACCGCAACGTGAATATTTGAAAGGGGTCGGCCAAATAGCCTTGAGATCTCGACTTCCTACGCCGGTGCAAACCGGATCAGGTTCGAGGGTCTGCGGTTCACCGCACTCTCAGCGCTTAGAGCGCTCCCCTGTCGTTACTCTTCGATGCTACACCTGTCGAGATTAAATGCAAATGCACCCCGACCTTGCCCTCGGGGTGCATTTGGCATTCTTCAACAAGTTGATTTCAACTCATTGAAACCTGTCTTTATTGACCAACGATTACTGGTGCTGCCAGTTGACCGTCAATACCAATGGTGATGTCGATCGACTGCGCTGCAACTTCGATTAGGTTGAAGGTGTAGGTGCCCGCCTTTAGATCTGGCAGTGCAACTTCAACTTCGCCAACCCCGGTCAAACCGATGGTTGCTACCACTGGGCTGTTGGCATCAACCTCGGTTGCGCCGCTCTTGTCTAGGTGAGAGTTGCGAATAATCTGCAGGGCATAAAGCTTGCCGTCGTCTGGAACAATCACCGTGGCAGTTGGCTGTGTCTTGATGGTGCCTGTGTTGAGTGAAAGGTCAAGGGTTAGGTCGCCCGATTGGCCCGAAAGCGTTACGGTGCCATCGCTCGCAGTTGTGGCAATCAAGAAAACCGGGGTTCCGGTCTGCGCTTCGAGTCCGCTGCGGTTGTCAGCTGCGAGGTATGGATACACAGCAAAGTTTTGAACACCAGCACCGCTCTTAAGACCGCGAATCTTGATGGCACCAGAAAGGGTCGCGTCGGCAAGAGTCAGAGCGTTTGAGTTAGCCGAGCCAAGACCAAACTTGCCGTCGAACTTCTTCTGCTCGCGAGTTAGTGCGGGCGGTGTTGCTGGGGCCTCAGTTGCGTCGGCTGGCAGCGGAATCACCTTGAAAACAATCTTGCTCGCGATTTGCGATGCGTTGCTGATGATTGCCGGCACGCTTGTCACCGTGAAAGGCAATGACGCGGTGCGAACTGAAACGCTGTGTTCGTTGCCTTGCTCAACCGCAACACCGAGGTGAAGGCCTTTGCCCGATTTGTGAAGCTGCTGAACGAGAGCGTGAGAGCTGTTGCCGCCGCCGTTGCCGTTTTGGCCCTTTGCCAAAGCTGGGCTAGATGCGATGCCAAAGCTTAGAACGGTAACAACGCCGAGGGTTGCTGCCGCAGCTTTCTTGCTGAATGTGTAAATCATTTTGATGCTACTTTCTTCAAGTGGTCTAGTTGGGCGACCCGTTTAGGTTTCGCCGTTGAAATCAGGCTATTTAGCCGAGCATTTTTGGAGGCCGAAATTCAGGGAGTTATTGGCTTCTTCAAAGGGGATTCACAGCAAACCCACGCAGCCAGCGCCCACCTGCCGTTTCAAACTAAAGCCACACCACAGGGCAAATCAGGCTCCACGGCGTTAAACTTGACTAAATACAAGATCGGACGCCACTTTGGGATTCTTCGACTCCTTCGAAAAGGGTTTAGAGCGCACAATCAACCGTGCCTTCAGCAAAACCTTTAAGTCTGAGCTTCAGCCGATTGAAATCGCAGCCCGCATTAAGACCGAAATTGATTCGCGAGCTTCGGTAATTTCTCGCGAGAGAATCTTGGTTCCGAATGCTTTTGAGGTGCGACTCGCATCGCCAGACTTCAAGCGTTTGCAGGCCTTAGGCGAGCCGTTGAAAGTCGAACTCACCGAACTCGCGAACCAACACATCAAGAAGCAGCGTTTTCAAACCCTCAACCCCGTCGTCATTTCGTTAGTTGAAGACAGCACGCTTGCGATTGGGCAAGTCACCGTTAAAGCCTCGACTCGGGCTGCCGAAGTGAGCTGGGTTGCTGTTCTCGACGTTGCAGGTCGCCGTTTGCCATTAGCGAAGGGCCAGACTTCGGTCGGTCGCGATGCGACTGCTGGTTTGCAAATTCACGACTCGAGTTTAAGTCGTCAACATTTTGAAATTATCTGGGATGGCAAGCTTGCGGGCCTGCGAGACCTGGGCTCAACCAACGGCACTCGGCTTGAGGGTCAACCGGTGGTCGCTAACAAGGTTGTCGGTCTGGCAAATGAATCGGTGATCGTCGCCGGTCGCAGCCAATTTGTTTTTAGAATCGTAGCGAAGTCGGTGAAAGAATAATGAGCGATCTCGCCCTCTTTTTGGTGCGCGCAGCTTTTGTTGTGGTGCTTTG
>CANFKN010000118.1 GCA_947447385.1 Microbacteriaceae bacterium | reverse complement strand
GCGCCACTGGGAATCACAATCTCGCGACTTGCCAGCGGCCTACCTGTTGGCGGTGACCTGGAATATGCCGATGAGGTCACTTTGGGTCGCGCTTTTGAGGGTCGCCGAATCGTTCAAATCGGCTAGACTTGTAGTTTCGTAGCCTGATTGTTACAGGCAAGTCACCCGCTCTTTACAGGAGAAAAACGTTGGCCCTTATCGTGCAGAAGTTCGGCGGATCATCCGTCGGCGATGCAGACAAGATTAAGCACGTTGCCAAGCGAGTCATCGACACTCAAAAAGCTGGCAATCAGGTAGTTGTTGTGGTTTCAGCAATGGGCGACACAACTGACGAACTCATTGATTTGGCTAACTCGGTTTCAGAAAAACCTGAGGCTTTTGCTCGCGAGTTCGACATGCTTCTAACTTCTGGTGAACGCATTTCGATGGCACTTCTCGCCCTCGCAATCAACTCGCTCGGTGGCTCAGCCCGTTCGTTCACCGGTTCACAGGCTGGCATTCAAACCGACGAGGTTCACGGCAACGCGCGCATTTCAGAGATCAACCCTGAGCGAGTTCGCGAAGCCATTGACGAGGGTCACATTGCTATCGTTGCTGGTTTTCAGGGCTTCAACCCAGAGACCAAAGACATCACAACTTTAGGTCGCGGTGGTTCAGACACCACAGCCGTTGCTTTGGCAGCTGGCCTAAACGCAGATCTTTGCGAGATTTATAGCGACGTTGACGGTGTTTACACTGCCGACCCACGCATTGTTCCGGCTGCTCAAAAGCTTGACGGCATCGACATTGAGTCGATGCTCGAATTGGCCGCAGCCGGTGCCAAGATTTTGCACATTCGTGCAGTTGAATTTGCCCGTCGTCACGGCGTTGACCTGAGAGTTCGTTCGACCTTTAGTAACGACCCAGGCACCATCGTCTATTCATCTCAAGCAGGAGACAAAATGGAAGAAGCAATCGTTTCAGGTGTAGCCACCGACAAGGGCCAGGCAAAGATTACTGTCATTGGAATTCCAGATGTGCCTGGTAAGGCTGCTGAGCTTTTCACTGTGGTTGCTGAGGCTGGCGCAAACATCGACATGATCGTGCAGAACACCCCGACTGGCTCTGACGTAACTGATGCTGTTAGCGACATCTCATTCACACTTCCGAGCGGAGACCTCGCAAAAGTTGTCGCAGCTCTCAAGGCAGACCAAACAAATCTGGGATACCGCGAGCTCGAAGAAGACGACGAAATCGGCAAGCTTTCAGTCGTTGGTGCAGGCATGAAAACCCACTCGGGTGTTTCGGCAACCTTGTTTGGCGCATTAGCTAAAGCTGGCATCAACATCGAAATGATTTCGACTTCAGAGATTCGCATCTCGGTCATCACCAGTTCACAGCAGCTCGACGAAGCAGCGCGCATCGTTCACACTGCCTTCGGCCTTGATGGTGACACCGCAGCCAAGGTTTATGCCGGCACCGGCCGCTAAGTTTCTCGCCACGGCGGGGTGACCCGCCACCAGGCATCCGTTTTATTTTGGGCGCAAAAGCCCGCCTTTGAACAGAAGGAGCTCATTATGAGTCGCAAACCAAACCTCGCACTTGTCGGCGCTACTGGCGCAGTTGGCACCGTGATGATTGGCATCATCAACAGCCGTGAAAACATTTGGGGTGAGATTCGCCTGATTGCTTCGCCGCGCTCAGCTGGCAAGAAGATTACTGTTCACGGTGAAGAGTTGACCGTTGTTGCGCTCGCTCCTGAGGCATTCGATGGCATCGACATTGCGATGTTCGACGTGCCAGATGAGGTTTCAGAAGTTTGGGCTCCAATCGCCGCTGAGCACGGCGCGATTGCTGTTGACAACTCTGGCGCATTTCGCATGAACCCTGACGTGCCGTTGGTTGTGCCTGAGGTTAACCCTGAGCAGGCCAAGAACCGCCCGCTCGGAATCATCTCAAACCCGAACTGCACAACTTTGACCATGATGGCGGCAATGGGTGCGCTTCACCGCAAGTGGACTCTGAAAGAGCTCGTAGTTTCGAGCTACCAGGCAGTTTCTGGCGCAGGTGCTGCTGGCATCGCCGAACTTGCTGACGAGATTAAGGTTGCCGGCACCGATGCCAGCCTTGGCACCAACACCAACGATGTGCGTGCTGCCTTGGCTGCCGCTGGCAACGACCTGAGCGATTCACCTTGGGCTCACCCAATCGCGCTCAACGTTATTCCTTTCGCAGGTTCACTAAAGGCCGGCGGTCACTCGTCAGAAGAGATGAAGGTGCGCGATGAGTCGCGCAAGATTCTCGGCATCAGTGACCTAAAAGTTGCGGCTAGCTGCGTTCGCGTGCCAGTTCAGGTTGCTCACTCGCTCACAGTTCACGCAACTTTTGCCAACGAACTTACCCCTGACGAGGTTCGCGATGTTCTAAACGCGCAGCCAACCGTGAAGGTTCTTGACGACCCTGCAAACAATGTGTATCCAACCCCAAACCAGGTTGCCGGCCAAGACCCAACTTTTGTTGGTCGCATTCGTCAGTCGCTCGACTTCACAAACAGCATCGAACTGTTCGTGGTGGGCGACAACCTTCGCAAAGGCGCTGCGCTGAACACCTACGAAATCGCTGAGCTAGTCGCTAAAGAGTTCTAGAGTATTCGGGCATTGCAAAGCCTGCGAAACTAAAACTCTGATTCGATAAGAAACTCGGTTTAATCTGCAGGCTTCTGCCTTGAAACGGCTATAACCTGACCTTGTGAAGAAACTTGCGCTGGTGGGGCTAGCCTTAGCGGTTGCCATGGGCATCTCTGGTTGTGCCCCCGCTGCTGAAGCGGGGCCAACCCCTTCGCCGACAGCATCGGGCAACGGCATCGATCCGAGTTTAATTCCTGCCCAGGCCACAGCCGACTTGCCAATGGTTGATCCGGCGCAGTATCTAACCACCGGTCACGATTATGTTTTCAAGATTGGCGATGGCCCAACTTGGTGTTCAATCAATGACGAAGCAAACTTCGTAATTTGCGAACAAGATGAAGCTGCCACGATCTATGACCCGATCGAGATGCCAGACACCTGCAGTTATAGTTACGGCTTTCAGGTGCGACTGTCAGCCTCAAAACCGGCCAAGAGCGACACTGCAGAATTCACCTGCGCGGGTGGCTACTATGCCGACCCAACCAAGGCAAAACCACTTGACGATGGATATGTGATTCGCGTTGGAGATTTCACCTGCTACACGGCTGGTCAAACAGCTCGTTGTGACAATGCCATCGGCAACTACATTGTGCTCGGCGCTAGCGCTTGGGCGCTGGGCAACTAAGCGCTGGCGGCCGTCAACTCGAGCAATCGCACTTCTGGGCGACATGCGAGTCTGACTGGCGCATAAATTGAGTGACCTAAGCCTGCCACCACGTTCAACAAAAAGTTGTGGCCGTTGACTGACCAAGCACTTACACCTTTGGCATATTTGGTCGGCAAGTCGCAGTTGGTGACTAGGGCTCCATAGAATGGCAAGCACACTTGACCACCGTGAGTGTGACCGGCTAGAAGCAGATCAACTTTTTGCTCGCCCATGGCGTCGATGACCTTGAGATAAGGCGCGTGGCTAACGCCCACCACGAAATCACAGGTGCCAAGAGCTGCTCGACTTGCACCGAGCGAAGACAGGTCGTCGAGGCCATCGTGAGCGTCATCGACACCGATGAATCCAAGGCGCAAGCCGCAAACCTCGAAGACGCCCCCGCGATTGTTGAGGTTGAGCCAGCCCGCGCCTTCAAAGCCAGAAACCATGGTCGCAGTGTCGAGTGCCGTGTTCGAAAGTCGCTCTGACGGAGCCTTCAAATAGCTCAGTGGGTTGCGAACCTTAGGAGCAAAATAGTCGTTTGAGCCGTTGACGAAAACCCCAGGTACCTTCAACAGCGGGGCAAGTGACTTCAACAGTGGTGCGATTGCATCTTCGTGACCGAGATTATCGCCGGTGTCAACTACGAGGTCTGGCTTCAGGTTGGCGAGGCGAAGCATCCATGCCATTTTTCGTTTCTGCCACGGCGCAAGGTGCACGTCGCCGATGTGCAGAATGCGAATCGGTTTTGCACCCGATGGCAATATGGCTAAAGTTTCGCGTCGAATGGCAAACCAGTGACGTTCAATTAGAGCAGCCCAAGCGAAAACTAAAGCGCCAAGCACTAAGCAGGCAACTAGCAAGCCAACAAGAACATCAGGCATTGATTATGGGCCAAGGCTAAGAATCAGCAAGATGGCACTTTCGGCTGAAGCGGTTGTGCCTGCTGCAGGCAAGGTTGCAACCACGTTGCCCGCAGGCACCGTTGCTGAATGCTGAAAGTATTGCCCCTGTGACTGTTGCGGTGTGCTGACAGCCGCGAAGCCTTCAGCCAAAAGCGCTGCTTTCGCATCTGCAACGGTCATTCCGGTGACATCGGGAACGATTGATGAGCCACCCTTGCTCACATAAATCTTGACTTGAGTGCCCTTGGCAAGGGTCTTGCCAAAACGAGGGGAGGTCCAAGCAACAGTGCCAACTGGTTGAGTCGAAACAACCTGCTTGACCTTGATGTTTGCATTGAGCCCAGCCAAAATCAGGTCACTGGTGGCGTCGCTCGGCAGCTTGCCAATCACGTTTGGAATCGTGATCAT
>CANFKN010000117.1 GCA_947447385.1 Microbacteriaceae bacterium | reverse complement strand
CGCGGCCGAGGCTAAGTTCGCCAATCCACTCGTGAGGTGACCACTCAGAAGCACCGATTTTGCCGCCATCAACCATGGGTGTTGGCCCTGGGTGATCTTCGGCAGCGGGCATCACAAATGGCGATATCAAAACGATTGGCACATCGGGGTGACCCGCTCGAACCTCGTCGAGAAACGAATGCACCGCTGGCACGAAGGTGCGTCTGGTCATGTTCGCCCCGTTCACGGTGTTGATACCGATCTTCAGGGTCACCAAATCAGCTGCCGCGCCACTGATGGTGCGGGCCGCAAACATTTCAGCGTTTGCCGAGCCGGCAAGGCCCAAACTATAAAGGTCGACGTTAAGCGCTCGTGCGACCATCGCCGGCCAAGTTTCGGCAGGCGTCTTTGCCTCTTGCACATGGCTAATCGAACTGCCGTAATGCACCCAGTTGACCTTTGGTTCAGCTGCAACCAAGGCAGCGTTAGCAGTTAGGTCAATCAGCTGAATCTCGCAGTTGTGCGGCAACCAAAGTGTGATTTCACGCGCATTGCCTGCTTCGACGGCAGGCAAATCAAACGTTGCGACCGAGTTTTCACCCTCGGTTGTGCCGGTGTTGACCATGCCGTTCCAGACCCGAAGGTCACCGTTGCTGTGTGCGACAGAAAGGTGCTGTTCCACTCCGGCATTCGGGCCGGTGGCATCGGTGTAGGTTAGCGACACTGCTGAGGGAGCAGAGAGAAATCCGTCGGCAAGATTCTCATCGCGCAATGAGCGGTAGGTGAGCGAAACCTGCGTGGCCTCGGTGACTAGCTTGATTGTCACACCCGAGCTGTGGTTGGCTACCTTCTCGGTCACTGGGTCGTGCTGGTGATACATGTGAGTCCAGCTCGGCAAGCGGTGAATGCTGAAACCTAGCGGCGACTCACGCAGCTCGGCAACACCGCGCATTGAGAGTGCCAGAAGTTCTTCAAGTTTTTCGTCAATCGCCATGTGGCAAGTTTATTGCGGCTGTCACTACTTGGCTGAGCCAAGCGCCGCCATCGCCAAGTTTGGCTTGCCCGAACCATAAACCAGCGACGAGCTTGCAATCGCTGATGGCTCGAGTTGCCAGTTCAACTTGGTGGTGTTTGGCGAAAAGCCCTCCCACCACCAAACCCCGATGGCCTTCGAGCCGGCAGCAGTTCGCAAAAGTTTGCTCACCGCGGTGGCATAGGCTGCCTGGCCTCGGTTTGTGAAAGCAAAACCTGTCAACCCGGCTTTGCTCACATCAATAACCTGTTGGCTCACGCTAACCGTTGTGTTGGCATAGGCGGTTTCGGCAACTGCAACCGGCAGGTGCCACTTGGTCGCAACGATGTTGATTGAGTCGGTTAAGTTGCTCATCGGCCCGCCCCATTGGCTGTAATAACTCAACCCGATCGCGTCTGGTTTAAGAAGGCCGTTGGCAAAGCTGTAGGTGAGCCATCCGTCGGTTTTTGCAGCATCGCCACCGGTTTCAAGGTGCAGCATCACTTTGGTTGACGGGCTGGTCGCGTGAGCCGCTTTGATGCCCGCATTTAGCAGGTCAGCCATGGCGGTGAATTTCGGGGGTGTCCACTGATCAAGCTGACCATTTGGCCAAAGCACGCCATTGCCAGTTTCATTGCCAATCTGAACCCAAGTTGGCACAGTCTTTTGCTTCACGAATCTGGTTAGCACTGAGCTTGTGTAACTCTGCACTTGAGCCACGAGTTGAGGCTGAGTCAGGCTTGCCCAAGCGACAGGCTTGGTTTGCTTGCCGGGGTCAGCCCACCAGTCGCTGTAGTGAATGTCGAGCACAAGTTTGAGCCCCGCTGCCTTCACACGTCGTGCCAAAGCGAGCACCTCGGGCAACGAACCGTGCTTCGTGCTCGGGCTCACCCAAAGTCGAATGCGCGCAACGCTTAGCCCGGCTTGTTTCATCAGGGTCAGTGGTTCAAGCGCCTGCCGCTTTGCGTTAAAGAACTCGCTGCCGGCCTGCTCGATAGTCGGCAACCAAGACACATCGGCGCCGTTTTGCAGGGGAGCGAGAGATGTTTTAGCAAGTAGGTCTTTCGCCGCCGGGTTTGTCGACATTGCTGCAGTTGCAGTTGGTGCGGCACTGGCCATCGGTGACGGGGTGCCCAATAAAAACATTAGAGACAGAGCCAGCGCAGATGCCGAAAGCACAGCCTTCACTCAAATCGCCTCTAACTAATCGGTGAACCGCAGCCTGCACAAAAAGCGGCATCTGCGACGGCGACCATCGCGCCACAGTTAGAACAATACTTGCCGTTTGCTTTTGGCGCATTTTTGCTTTTGCCCAGCACCATAATCAAGGTGAAAATGATGACAGCGGTGGGCAAAAGGCTTAATGCTTCAAGCACACCCAAACCAATGGGCGACGCAGACTCGTCAGCGCTGGGGTACCAATTTGCATAGGGCGCTAAGTTCATCAAAGAGTTCAGCAAAATTGTTAAAGCCATCGGAATCGCCAAGAAAGGGCTTCGACCAGCGTCGCGCAATCTGCGGGCAATAAGTGGAACAACCGTCGCACCCAGATAGAGGAACGAGGCCGTCTGAACTGCGGCTAGTCCATAAAAGATTTCTGAGGTTATCGCGGTGTTGCCCCAGCCGATGGCTAACGGCCAAGGCAGCATGTCGAGCCAGGCCAAGGCTGATAGCGCCGAAGCGCCGATCCAAAACTCGGCCGGCGAGGCAATACCCCTGTAGTTGCCAATGCCTCTGAATGTGCGTTTGATCGCGGTTTTGAAATCCATTTTTCCCCCGAAATACAGTGACTGTTTTGTGGTCTGCGGCCGGCTGGTTGACCAGTTGAGCCTAGTTTGGCAGGTTCGCCTCAATCAGTGCAACGATTGCTTCGTCATCTGGTTTTGTGGTTGGGCGAAAGCGGTGAACCTCGCCGTTTGGCAGCACCAAGAACTTCTCGAAGTTCCACATCACAGGCCCGCCCAAGCCGTGGCTGTCTTTGTTCTTCTTGAGCTCTTTGAAAAGCGGGTGTTGCTTCTTGCCATTCACAAATGACTTCTCAGTCATTCCAAAAGTGACGCCCCAAGTTGTGCTGCAATATTCGGCAACATCTTCGTTGCCCTTGAGTTCTTGATGAAACTGATCGCTCGGCACGCCCAACACAGCGAAGCCCCGAGCCCCATAGGTCTTTTGCAAGGCCTCAAGAGCCTCATATTGCGGCGTCAAACCGCAGCGCGAAGCGACGTTAACGACCAAAACAACCTTGCCGGCATATTCGCCAAACGTGGTTGGTCGCCCATCAATCATGGTTAGTTCAATGTCTTTTAGGCTCATGGGTTTATTCAACCCAAACCGCGACTGATTTAGTTCTCGTTTTTGCGATTCTTTTGAATGGCGTGAAAGACAATGAACAAAATCAAACTAACCACAAATGTGAATCCTGCTATTGAAACCCCGGTGCCATCAGCTGTCACAGTGCCCATGCTGGCCGGCCGGTTGATGTTTGAATAGCCAGCGCTTGTTGCACGGCCTAAATAATCGATCATCAAAAAGATCCACATGAGGCCACTGAATCCTGCAATAAATCCGAATAAAACTTTCATATTGATATTCCATGTCTTTTGCAGGGCGCTTGCAAGCCCGAAACTGTAGCCACTTTTGGCTATTATTCGAGGCTCTTTGCAAACGTTTGCCCCTAGGCGCATCTAGACTTTTTGCCATGAGCAAAGCAGAAATCGACGCTTACCTAGCCCCACTAGACCCAGTCAAACGCGCGACGCTAGAGGCCGTGCGGGCGAGCATCCTCGAAATATTGCCCGAGGCAACTCAAGAGATTTATTATGCAATGCCGGCATTCATGGTTGAAGGCAAAGCCCTTGGCGGGTTTGCGGCGTTCAAAAACCATTTGAGCTGGATTCCCTACAGCGGTCACGTGGTCGATAAAGTGCTCGACGAAATCGCGCCTTATTCGCTTGGCCACAGCCAAGGTGTTTTCAAGTTTGCCATTGACAAACCACTGCCCAAAGAGCTCATCAAGTTGCTCATTTTGACGCGAGCAATCTTAGCTTTCGGCGAAGATCACCCGCTTGTCGCCAGACTTAGCTAAGCCCAGCCGAACCTGGCTTGCTGCTCTGGCTAGACTTAAGCCAATATTCGCTTCAAAACAAAGAGGTTTGAAATGTCTGCTCTAGCAAACATCAATTTTGCCGCCGTTGCGGTTGCCGCCGTTGCTGCTATTGCGATTGGGTCAGTTTGGTTTGGCCCGCGCACGTTTTTTCCGGTGTGGTGGAAGGCCATGGGCCGTTCGACCGACGAGAAGCCAGGCGGCGAAAACATGGGCATCGTGTTTGGTGGCACTTTTGTAGGTCAGTTTGCCCAAGCTGTGGCTGTTGCGTTGGTTATGGCATTTGTTTCAGGGCCAAATAACAACACGATCGCTTTTGGTGACGTTGTAATTCTTGGTCTTGTCATGGGCATTGGGCTTGCCGGAGCAGCCTCGCTGTCGCACCGCTTATTTGCCGGCCAGAACTTCAAGGTCTGGATTCTCGAAGCGGGTAACGACATCGCAAGCATCTTGGTCATGTCGCTAATCATTGGTTTGTGGCGCTAACCCCTAGGGGCTATTGAGGCTAAACCTTGTCTAACCTTTTGCTTTTGCTGG
>CANFKN010000116.1 GCA_947447385.1 Microbacteriaceae bacterium | reverse complement strand
TGGCACTTCGCCTGACAACAGCTTGGTTGAGTTCGTCGAGTTGCCTCGCGAGGTTCACCCGTTCTATGTGGCAACTCAGGCTCACCCTGAGTTCAAGTCACGCCCAACTCACGCTCACCCGCTATTTCGCGGTCTGATCGAAGCCGCCTTGGTTCGTCAGAACCAGAGCGTGCTCGTTGAGGCTGAAGACGCCGAATAAACACGGATTCCGCCCGCACACCCAAAACCGACCCCGAAAGCGCGCATGATTGAAGACCGCCCTGTCGAATACCCCATCACAAACAGTGAGGTGGCTTTTGAGGGGCGCATCTGGAACGTGCTTCGTGAAACCTTTGATTACCCAACCGGGTCGTTGACGCGCGAGTTCGTGGCTCACACTGGTGCTGTGGCTGTTGTGGCAGCCGATGACGCCGGTCGAGTGCTCATGATTTCGCAATATCGTCACCCGGTTCGTGAGGTGCTGTGGGAGATTCCCGCAGGGCTGTGCGACGTTGCGGGGGAGCCTCGCATCGAAACGGCTAAGCGCGAGTTGCTCGAAGAGACCGGATACATCGCCGACAGCATCGAACCCCTCATTGAGTTCTTCACCACACCTGGCGGCAACGACGAAAAGATTTCAATCTTCTTGGCACGCGGCCTCAAGTTTGTGGGCCACGACCTCGACCTCGAAGGTGAAGAGATCGACATGACCGTTCACTGGGTGCCGTTGAACGAAGCCGTGCAATCGATTCTTGCCAGCAAAGTCAAAAGCCCAGCAGCCCAAGTTGGGCTCATGGCCCTCGCCCTAAAGTGGGGCCAGAATGCATCTGAGACAGAATAAAAACCTGCCAGGGCTGGTCGATGAATATCTTCGACACCTAGCCATTGAGCGCGGCGTAGCCGACAACACGTTGGCGGCTTATCGACGCGATTTGGCGGGTTACCTTGCGTTTCTCGAGCGCGAGCTCGGCACCCCAGCCACGCACGACGCTGGCTTTGACTGCAACGCAATCACCGAACAAACCGTGCGTGAGTTCGCCAAAGATTTAGCTGCCCGCCAGGTGACGAGCAAAGATGGCTCGACGACTAAACCAATTGCCGCGACCTCGGTGGCGCGCATGCTCGCGGCGGTGCGCGGGCTGCACAACTTTTGGCTGGTCGAAGGGCTAGCCGAAAACGATGTTGCCCACGCGGTGAAGCCACCCAAAACCCCGCGCCGCCTGCCCAAGGCGCTCAGCCTGAGCCAAGTCGAGGCGCTGCTTGCTGCCGCTGGCCCTGAGCCTGGTGCTGGGCTAAGCGCGCACTCAGGCAACACGGGCGAAAGCCCCGAACGAGCTAGCGCAGATTCAGCCAGCGCCGCAACCGACCTCATGCGCCTTCGCGACCGCGCCTTGGTCGAGTTGCTCTATGCCACAGGTGGTCGCGTCAGCGAGATCACCGCGCTCGACCTCGACGACCTCGTCGAGCCGGGCTTGCTTAGGCTTTTCGGCAAGGGCTCGAAAGAGCGCATTGTGTTCGTTGGCAGTTTTGCCCAGCGCGCGCTCGACGCCTATCTCACGCGCACCCGCCCAGGGCTGGTCGCAGCCGCGGCCAAAAGCACTCGCCAAAGCTCAACACCCGCGCTGTTCTTGAACCATCGCGGCGCGAGGTTGAGTCGCCAAAGCGCTTGGCAAATCGTGAGTGATGCGGCAGGCCGGGCGGGAATCCTCGTTGAAATATCACCGCACAGTCTGCGGCACTCATTTGCCACCCACCTGCTCGAGGGCGGTGCCGATGTGCGCGTGGTGCAAGAGTTGCTCGGCCACGCTTCGGTTGCCACAACTCAGATCTACACACTGGTCACAATTGACCGGTTGCGTGAGGTTTATGCGCTGTCGCATCCGCGCGCGCGGCGGTAGGCTAGTAGTTAGCAATCGCGCCACAACTGCTGGCGCAATCAGCAAAACTTTTTAGCAAGAAAGTCGAGAGACCCCCTTGGCCAAGCAACCTTCAGACACCCGTTTCGCGGTGCCGGCAACCCTAAAAACTCACGGCCCTGCTCGCATCATCGCGATGTGCAACCAGAAGGGTGGCGTGGGCAAAACCACCACCACTATCAACATGGCTGCAGCATTAGCCGAATATGGCCGCAAGGTTTTGCTCGTTGACTTCGACCCTCAGGGTGCGCTTTCGGCTGGTCTGGGCATCATCGCCAGCGACGTGCCAACCATTTATGACCTGATGATCAACAAAGACCTGCCAACTCGCGACGCGATCATCACAACTCGCTTCGAAGGCCTTGACCTGTTGCCAGCCAACATCGACCTTTCGGCAGCCGAGCTGCGCCTGGTTAGCGAAATGGGTCGCGAAAAGATTCTCAAGGGCATTTTGAAGCAGGTTAGCGACGACTATGACCTGATTTTGGTTGACTGCCAGCCATCGCTTGGTCTGCTAACAGTTAATGCTTTGACGGCTGCGCACGGCGTGATTATTCCGCTCAACTGTGAGTTCTTTGCGCTTCGCGGTGTTGCACTGTTGGTTGAAACCATCGACAAGGTGCGTGAACACCTCAACGAAGCCATTCAGCTCGACGGCATTTTGGCCACCATGTATGACCCTCGCACACTGCACTCACGCGAAGTGCTCGAGCGCTTGCACGAAGTGTTTGGCGAAAAAGTCTTTCGCAGCGTGATCGGTCGCACAGTTAAGTTTCCTGATGCAACAGTCGCCGGTGAACCAATCACCACTTTTGCCCCAACCTCAGACGCTGCCGAAAGCTATCGCACAGTAGCCCGAGAACTGGTTGCACGTGGCAATTGCGCTTAACAGCGAACTAGCCGAGGCCAACGAGCGTGGTGCCGGTTTTGCAGTTAATTTGCAAAACTTTGAAGGCCCGTTTGACCTTTTGCTTTCGCTGATTTCTAAACACGAACTCGACATCACCGAGGTTTCACTAAGCCGCGTCACCGATGAGTTCATCCAATATCTAAAGACCCTCGACACCATGGCCGAGCTTGACGAAGCCAGCGAGTTTTTGGTGATTGCTGCCACGCTGCTCGACCTCAAGATCGCCGGCCTGCTGCCTCAGGGTGAGGTTGTTGACAGCGAAGACGTTGCGCTGCTCGAAGCTCGTGACCTGCTCTTTGCGCGACTATTGCAATACCGTGCCTTCAAAGAGATCGCATCGTGGTTTGCCAGTGCAATCAACCTCGAAGATGCCCGCATCGCCCGCGATGTGCCGCTCGACGAACGCTTCATCAAGAGCACGCCTGAACTCGTGTGGACTCTCACAGCTGCCGAGTTTGCAACCCTCGCCGAGCAGACCCTCACCCCAAAGGTGATTCCGTCGGTTGGCCTAACCCACCTGCACGCACCACGCGTGAGTGTGCGCGAACAAGCCAGCGAAGTGGTCAAGATGTTGCGCGCCGGTGGCCGCGTCACTTTCCGAGCACTGCTCGGCGAAGTGCGAGACCGAGGCATCATCATTGCCCGCTTCTTGGCGATTCTTGAGCTTTATCGTTTAGCTGCGGTGAGCTTTGAACAAGACAGCCCGCTCGGCGACCTTGCCGTGCAGTGGGCTGGTCAAGACTTTGACGACGAAAAACTTGCGACGCTAGGAGTCGACTATGGCGCTTGAAACCCCCGTTGAGCTTGGGCTCGACAACACCGGGCCCGACAACCTTTATTCGGCAGTCGAGGCGATCCTCATGGTCGCCGACCAGCCGCTCTCACTCTCGGCACTTGCGGCCGCCCTTGACCGACCAGTCAACGAGATTCGCGCCATTGTGCACTACCTGCGCGATGAATATGACGGCAAGCTCGACAGCGCTGAGATTGCAGCCGGCAAAGTCGGTCGCCCACGCGGCTATGAACTGCGCGAAATTGGCGGCGGATTTCGCCTCTATGTGCGCGAAAACTTCGACTGGGCGGTTCGCCTCTTCTTAGAAAACGACAACCCAACCAAACTTAGCCAGGCAGCCCTCGAAACCCTCGCGGTCATTGCCTACAAACAACCAATTTCGCGAGGCCAAGTCGCGTCAATTCGTGCCGTGAACGTTGACAGTGTGGTTCGCACACTGCTAAGCCGCGGCCTAATCACCGAGCTTTACACCGACAGCGAGTCAGGTGCCATTCACTATGGCACCAGCCCGCTGTTGCTCGAAAAACTTGGCATCAACAGTCTTGATGAACTGCCTCTCATCAGCCCCTTCCTACCAGATGCGATGAGTGATTTTAATGTCGAACTTTAATAACAACAGCGGCCGCGACGAACGCGGCAACCGCCCGCCACGCGATTTTGCCGAGGCATACCCACCGGTTGCCGGCCTGGCCGACGACCGCGCCGACGACGAGCTTGAAGGCAACCCAACAGTCGACGACTTCGACGGCGACTATGAAGACGTCGAAGAAGAAGATGAAGACAACTTTGCTGGCATCACCGACGGCGACTTTGGTGGCTCGTGGGATTCAACCCTTGACAACCCAACTGAAGCAGCCGAGGGTGTGCGCCTGCAAAAGGTTCTTGCCGGCGCGGGTGTGGCTTCGCGTCGTGTTTGCGAAGGCTTGATTGTTGATGGCCGCGTGCGTGTCAACGGCAAGGTTGTGCGCGAGCTTGGCACCCGCATCAACCCTGAGGTTGACCAGGTTTCGGTCAACGGCAACATCATTCAGCTCGACACCACCAAGGTTTATTTGGCTTTGAACAAGCCGTTTGGT
>CANFKN010000115.1 GCA_947447385.1 Microbacteriaceae bacterium | reverse complement strand
ATGTCCATAAGGCCCAAAACAAGCAACAGCAGCACTGGCACGATAATCGCGAACTCCAGTGCTGCTGCGCCTTTGTCTGACTCTGTATTAACCTTGCGGATGCCCAACCTTTTCATAGCTGACCCTCCGGCCCCGCGATGCGAGACCTCAGTTTAATTAGAGGCTGCTTGAAACGCTGTTGAATGATCCGTTGATTGCGGTGCCCAGGGCGACTGCGCCAAGGATAACTGCAACCGCGATCAAGCTGATAAGTAGTGCGTACTCAATTGCTGAAGCGCCGCGGTCAGCGTTTAGCTTTGAGATTACGTTTGCAACGATCTTGTTCATAGAAATCTTGTCCTTTCATATCTAACGAGGGCTTTTCGTTAGACGAGGTAAATCTACCTCTAGACATAAGCTAAAACCTTGCATGACACACACCAAGCGAAACTTAAGTTTTCGCAGAAACCTCGCAGTTGGCTCTCAGCAAACTCTCAAACAAGTGCCTGATTTTGCCAGAAAACGGTCTTAGTCACCCATTTTGATGTCAAGAATGATGCGGCGCACCAATTCATCGACAGGTTTGTCTGATTTATAAATCTTGCCCGGCTCGTGCTTAGCGAGAGGGTCAGCCGTTGCAAGCTGGGCGACCAAAAGGTCTTTGCGAATAGCCTCGCCCTGCTGCGCCAAACGTTCTTCAAGCACCGATTTAGGCGCATCAAGTTGAGCAAACACAACTTGCTGAACCGACTTGTTAATCAGTTCACGATAGCTGCGCTTCAAGAGCGATGCGGCAACTACGACATCGCCTTTATTTAACTCGTCGATGATGTTTGCCACCCAAGGGTCGCGGTCGTCGTCGCTAAGCGGGGTTCCCTTGGCCATTTTCTCGAGGTTAGCCGCTGGGTGAAGGGAGTCACCGTCAACAAATCGCACACCAAGACGCTCGGCAACAGCCTTGCCCACAGTTGATTTGCCAGACCCCGCCAAACCAATAACCAAAAGTTGAATTCCCATTGCATGCTCCTTTGCTCGCATCTTCGCTTAGTAACAGGTTAAGCCCTCGCTGTTTCAACCAAGTTTCGGCAGTGATTCGCTATGTAAAAAAGTGAAATAACCTGAAGCTGTGAAGTTTGAGTTTGAGTTCGAAGGTGTCGTCGTCGAGTGGCGAGGGCCAGCACCTTTCTATTTCGTGCCGATGCCTGCCGATCTGAGCGCTGAGGTGAAAGCCCTGGCAGCGACGCTCAGCTACGGATGGGGCGTTGTGCCGGTGCGTGCACGCGTCGGCGAGGTTGAGTTCACAACGTCGCTGTTCCCTCGCGAGGGTGGTTTCTGGGTGCCTCTCAAGCTTGCTGTAACAAAACCTAACAACATCAAAGGCGGCGACACTTTGGAGGTTTGGCTCGCACTAGGCACTCGCTGATAGGTTTGTAAAAAAACAGGGGGTAAGTCAGTGAAAGCATTTTTAGCCGTTCTATTGTTGTCGGCCAGCATTTTTCAAACAAGTGCTACAACTACGAGCGCGAGCTCATCACCAAACTCTAAGGTGACACCGGGTGCGATTAATCCCGCGGTCACCCAAAAAAACATTCACAAGACCATTTGTGTCGTCGGCTACACTGCAACAATCAGGCCATCGTCGTCGTATACAACCGCACTCAAAATTCAACAGCTTCACCACGGATATGCGGTCGGTGGCGATATGAAAACCTCTGACTATGAAGAGGATCACCTAATCTCTCTAGAACTAGGTGGCGCGCCATCTGACCCAAAGAACCTTTGGCCTGAGTACTACAACTCATCGCTGGGCGCACGTGTGAAAGACAAGATTGAGAACGCGTTGCACCGGCTGGTGTGCTCTGGCATTATTCCACTGAAGACAGCGCAACACTGGATTGCGAAAGATTGGAAAGGCGCCTATGCCAAATTTTTAGGAGCCCTGCCCAAATTTTCGCTCTTCAAAAAATCTAGCTCGGGTTCAAGCTCAGGCTCTGGTTCTGGTTCTGGTTCGAACTCCGGAAAAGCCGACCCACGGTTTGCAACCTGCAGAGCTGCAAACTCTGCGGGGTACGGGCCTTATTTCAAGACACAAGACATTGAATATGGCTGGTATCGCGACGCCAACAGCGATGGCAAAGTTTGCTAGTGCCAATGTCGACGGCACTTGATAGAGTTCGAACATGAGCTATCTGTTTTGGTTTATCGCCTGTGCAGTACTGATTTTGATCGAGCTGCTGACTACGAGCCTAATTTTTGCATCATTTGCTTTTGGCGCTTTTATCGCAGGTCTCGCGGGCTTGCTCGGTGCAGAGTTTGTTGGCCAAGGCCTGGCCTTCGCCGTCGCGTCGATTCTGGCTGTCTTCTTATTCAGACCGATTCTGAGCAAACGGTTTGTCACTCGCAACTCAGCAAACACCACCAACGTGCTAGCGCTGGTTGGTTCGACTGCCTCGGTGGTTGAAACGGTCACTTCAAACAGCGGCCTTGTGAAAATCAAAGGTGAGATTTGGTCAGCCCGCACTGACGCGTCAGAAATTCCTGCTGGCCAAGCATCGATCGTCACTGACATTGACGGGGCCACACTCATCGTCACACAAAGCAAAAACTAACTAAAGGGGACCAAAATGCCACAGTTCACAATAATCGCCACAGCGATTGTCATTCTCATTGCTGTGATTTTGGTATTCAGATCGATTCGCATTGTGCCGCAGGGTTATGCCCTAGTAATTGAGCGCTTGGGCAAATACAACCGAACCCTGCACGCCGGTTTGAATCTTCTCGTGCCAGTTATTGAAAAGGTCAACTCACGCGTTGACCTTCGTGAGCGTGTTCACACTTTTCCGCCGCAACAAGTAATCACCGAAGACAACTTGATGGTCGATGTCGACACCGTTGTTTATTTTCAGGTGACTGAGCCTAAGAGTGCAATCTATGAAATTCAGAACTTCATCATCGCCATCGAACAGTTGACCATCACGAGCCTTCGAAACATCGTGGGCGGCATGGACCTAGAAAAAGCCTTGACGTCGCGCGACTCAATCAACGGCGCACTTCGTGGCACCCTTGATGAAGCGACCGGCAAGTGGGGCGTGCGCATCAACCGCGTTGAGCTAAAAGCCATCGTTCCGCCAGAGAACGTCGTAAACGCCATGGAGATTCAGATGAAAGCCGACCGCGAAAAGCGTGCCGCCATTCTGACAGCCGAGGGTGAGAAGCAGAAGCAGATTTTGACCGCCGAAGGTGCTCGCCAGTCAGCGATCTTGAACGCAGAGGGTGCAGCTCAGGCCGTGATTCTTGAGGCTGAGGCCGCAGCTTCGGCAACGGTGCTCAAAGCCGAGGGTGAAGCAAAGGCAATCAAAACAGTTTTCGACGCCGTCAACAGCTCAAACGCGACCGACGCTGTGCTCGCCTACAAGTATCTCGAGAAGATTCCAGAAATCGCTAACGGCCAGGCAAGCAAGGTTTGGGTTTTGCCAGCCGAGCTCACTGCGACTGTCTCAAAGATCACACAGGCGTTCCAGGGTAAATAATTTCAGCAGCACTAGCCGCATTTAGGTGCACCAACAAAAAAAGACACCTGACGGTGTCTTTTTGAGCCCTTCGGCACCAGAGTCGCATTTAGGTGCACCAACAAAAAAAGACACCTGACGGTGTCTTTTTCTTGTGTTGGTGCACCCCCCGGGACTTGAACCCGGAACCCACTGATTAAGAGTCAGTTGCTCTGCCGATTGAGCTAGAGGTGCATGTTTTGAAATTATCGCAACGAGAGAAAACTTTATCACCTTTTGCCTTTAGACTCACAATAGAGAAACAAATTAGGAGTAATCGTGAGCGAATTTTCAAAGCTTGAAGCCGGCCAAAACGCCCCAGCATTTGAACTTTTGAACCAATCAGACGCAAAAGTTAGCCTCGAGAGCTACCTTGGCAAAAAGGTAATCGTCTATTTCTACCCTGCCGCATCAACGCCTGGCTGCACCAAAGAGGCCTGTGACTTCAATGACAACCTCAACCCTCTCAAAGAGGCTGGCTACAGCGTGGTGGGAATTTCACCTGATGCAACCAAAAAACTTTTGAAGTTTCACGTCGACCAGTCACTGAACTTTGACCTACTTAGCGACCCAGAGCTCGAGATTCACAAAGCTTATGGCGCTTATGGCAAAAAGTCGATGTATGGCCGCGAATATGAGGGCGTGCTTCGATCAACTTTCGTGGTTGACGAGACCGGCAAAATCACACTCGCTCTATACAACGTCAAGGCCACCGGCCACGTGACCATGCTGCGCAAGCAGTTGGGCATCTAACCCGAGCGTTAGTTTGCCGAAGGGCCGTCATTCAAGGTGACTTGCAACACTTTGCGTGTGAACAGCAACACAACGATGATGATGGCGGGTGCCATGCCCGCGATTCCTACTGGAATATTGCCAAAGTGCGGGTCAAAAGTTGCCGATGCAACCGCGATTTGCATGAACTGCCAAAACAAAATCGCGTTTCGCGCCCAGCGGCGCCCTTGAAGCAGTTTGACCGCGCCAAAGAATAGCCAGGCAGCGACGAGCAAAAAGAAAAAGATTACTGAAACTTCACCACCAAAGTCGATAACTTCGTTGAAAATCAGGTTCAACGCTTGCAAAGCTCCATAGATTAGGCTGGCGGCAGCTTCAAGCCAAACCAAAATCACGGCAATGGTTAAAGCGAGTGGTCTTTTGGTT
>CANFKN010000114.1 GCA_947447385.1 Microbacteriaceae bacterium | reverse complement strand
TTGGTTCACAGTCAAACCAACCCAACACACCCAGACTTTGCAGTGACCCGCGACATTCGCGAGTTCTTGTCAGGCACAACCGATGCAGCCGGTCGCTCTTGGAACATCATCGACCTACCTGGCCCAGACACCCTCGAAGACGAAGAAGGTTTTGTTGACTGGAACTATGTCAACCACCTAGTCGTCAACGACGGCATCATCGCCTGCGGCTATGGCGAGCCAGTTGCCGATGCAAGAGCTGCCGAAATGCTCAGCGCCGCCTACCCAGGTCGCAAAGTCGTAACCGTTGATGCCCGCGAAATCTTGGCTCGTGGCGGTGGCATTCACTGCATCACCCAGCAACAACCAGCGATTGGCTAGGCGTGGCTTTAGAACAAGTGACGCCCGATAAGTTGCCAAACCGCGGTTTTAGCGTTGTCGAAAAGTCTCTGGCCGAGCTAACTCGCGCACTCGAGTCGGGTGAGGTCACCAGCGTCGAACTTGTGGCAGCCTATCTGAGCCGCATCGGCTTTTATGACCGTCACGGCATAACACTCAACGCCGTAGTGGTGCTGAACCCTGAGGTTTTCGCCGATGCCCGCGCCAGCGATGAACGCCGTGCTCGTGGCCAAGCGCTCGGGCCACTCGATGGGGTTCCCTACACCGCCAAAGACAGCTACAAGGTTAAAGGCCTCACGGTCGCTGCCGGCTCGCCTGCCTTCGCTGATTTAATTGCGACGGATGACGCCTTCACGATTGCCCAGCTACGTGCCGCGGGTGCCGTTTTAATTGGCTTGACCAACATGCCACCGATGGCAAACGGTGGCATGCAAAGAGGTTTCTATGGCCGCGCCGAAAGCCCCTACAACGCTGACTTTCTCACCGCAGCTTTTGGCTCGGGCTCGTCAAACGGTTCTGGCACAGCCACTGCAGCCAGCTTCGGCGCTTTTGGTTTGGGCGAAGAAACGTGGTCTTCTGGTCGAGCACCTGCGTCAAACAATGGGCTGTGTGCCTACACGCCATCACGCGGCGTTATCTCAACGCGAGGCAACTGGCCGCTAGTGCCCACGATGGATGTCGTCGTTCCTCACACCAGAACGATGGCCGACATGCTGGCCATTCTCGAAGTAATCGTCGCCGACGACAGCATCGTGCGTGGCGACTTTTGGCGCATGCAGCCCTGGGTGGCCACCCCACCAAGTTCAAAACTTCGCCCACCAAGTTACTCGGCGCTGGCTCACCCTCGCGCCCTCGAAGGCAAGCGCATCGCTGTGCCGCGAATGTATATAAATGGTGGCGACTCTGCCACCGAACAGCCGGGCAACACTGACCCGATTCAAACCCGCGAGTCGATCATTGACCTTTGGCGCGAGGCGCGAGCCGACCTCGAGGCGCTAGGCGCCACCGTCGTCGAGACTGACTTTGACGTGGTGACCAAATATGAAGACAAGGCCGGCGCTGAGGGCAACCTCGTTGCTGCTGGTTTCTTGCCCGAAGGCTATGCCGAACATGAGTTAAATGAACTCTGCATGTGGTCTTGGAATGATTTTTTGACAGCCAACGCCGAAGCCGGCGAACTCAAATCGCAACCCGTCAACCTCAAACCCCAACCTTCAGACCTGGCGAGTGTCAACGGCGAGCGCATTTTTCCGCAACCAAAAGGCGCGCTGCCTGACCAATATGCAAACCACGTTTCGCGTTATTCGCCCGAAGACGTCTTTCTCGAGAGCTACGTCACCCGCGCAAAAACCGAGGGCATCACTCCCTTCGAACAGATTGCTTACATCGCCGAGGGAATCCGTGGCCTTGAAGCAGCTCGCGTCGCTTATCTTGAAAATTGGATGACCGCCGAAGGTTTCGACGCCGTGGTGTTCCCTGCGGTTGCCGATGTTGGCCCAGCCGACATGGATCTAAACCCGGCTTCAGCCGAATTGGGTTGGCGCAACGGCACCTGGGTTGCCAACGGCAACGTCGTGCTGCGTCACTTAGGAATTCCAACTGTTACAACCCCGATGGGCGTCATGGCAGACATCGGAATGCCAGTCGGGCTGACCTTTGCTGGTCGCGCTTACGACGATTCGAACCTACTGGCATTCGCAGCTGCGTTTGATGGCCAGCGCAACCGCCGAATTGCAGCACCTCGCACACCTGAACTCGCCGCGCCCGCTTGGGTCAGCAGCGAGAAGACCGATGAAAACACCGCTGGCCAAAGCACCGCGAGCTTGAGCATTAGTGCTTCGGCGAGCGCACCCGTTGACGAGTTCATCGCTATCAACATCGAGGTGCAGACAACCGCCGATGAGGTTTCGATCACGGTGAATGGAGTTTCGATTGCGTGCGCACCCTCGGCGAACGGCTTCACTGCTTCAACACAGGTGCCCGAGTCAGAGCACAGTCGAGTTCACAGCGAATGGCGCGGCGGTTATGGTTCAATCGTGGTTGCGCTCGCCCGCACCTCTGACACTAGCTCGAGCTCAAGCAGCTCAGGTTATCAGGTGATTGGCGACTTTGCAGTCGTCGGTGGCGTCGCCTAAATAGTCTCTAGTTAGTCAGCACGAAGTGACAGCATGAACTGACCGCCACCCGATTTGATGTCGACTGCAAAGCGGGTGTCTGGAGCTAGGCGTGAAAGTCGGTCGAGCAACCATTCGCTGGCCTCATCAGCCTCGCGCTGACCTGGGCAACGCGCAACAACCTCGCGGCCACCTTTTCGCGCAAGACGTTCAACAGCTTCAAAAATTGGTGACGGGTCAACCACAAAAATGTCAGCACCCCAAGGCACAACCGGTGAGTTTTTGCCCTTCATCGTGTTGCACTGGCGGTGAGCCAAACGTTCAACTGTTGCAGTGCCCTTTTTGGCTTTCGAGGCAGCATAGCTGTCGGTGCTTGGGCCAAGATCTGAGTTCACTGAAGCATCAGGGTCAACAGGGGCATCGCACAGCCAGCAGCGCCAGTTGTCGCGCTCGCCAATTTCGTTTAGGTCACTCATAAAAGCAGACTACCCGACATCGTGCAAATGGTAAGCACGGTGTCGGGTAGTCGAACCAAGTTATTAAGAAACTAGTTGGTTCCAGCTAGCAGCGGCGCCAAAACGCCTGAGAAAACCTGCCACGCGAGAAGAGTCTTGGCGACCAAGCTGAGGGTGATGTATGAACGTTCGCCCTGCAGATAGCTACGCCATTTTCCAACCTGCTTGTATTGCAACCACTGGTTTAGCGCGAAGGTGTTGAACAACACAAAGATTGACACCATGATGCCAACAACGAAACCAGGAACCTGAGCTGTGTTTGTTGAGCCAGGCTGAATAGTCAAAACAAAGACGCCGAGCCAAGGCACGATGCCAACCATCGAACCGAAGATAAATGGCAACAACTTATTTGTTCCGGGCGCTTCATACTTCTCTTGAAGAGCGCCAAACAGAATCATCGCAGCGTTGACAGCAAAGATTGCAGTTAGCGCCGTAAAGTCGGTGACTCCAACGAGCTGGGCAATCAAGAAAATCATGATTGATGAGCTGAGTGAATATTCTGTCCATCTGAAGTAGTTGCGGTGTGCCTTCAGGCCGTTTGAGTAGCGACCGAAAAATGCTGGAGTCGAAACCAAGAAGTGAAAGATTGCACTAAGCAGCAAAAAGCCAACAAGGCCGTAACCCATGTTGACTTTGAAAAGCTCGACACGCTCGGGTGCGATTGGCGAACCCGGAGGGCCAGCCATGTAATCGGCGGTGACCGGAAACTCAGCCTGCGCTTTCAAAGAGACGATGATTGCGATCATTGCAATCGCCTGCAAAAGGTGTGCAGCACCAGCGGCGATGTTGTAGTTTCTCAGTCGTTTGATTTGCTCATCTGCAGAGCGTTCGATTTTTGCCATTGTTAAAACCCCTTTGTTTTCTTTGAAAAGGCCTAACTGCACCTTGTGCTAAATCTAGCGAATAAAGCCGAAAAAGTGCCATGTTAGCCTTTTCTAATGACTAAGACACCCCGCCTCAGAATGTGGTTTGCCGCAACAGCTGTCATCTTCTTCACGCGTGCAGCCATATTTTCAACCTGGCAAAGTCGCGGGCCGGAGGTTCAAGAACTGCTTCACCTCGACAAGCCGGCTATGGGCTGGCTCGTGATGCTTTACCCAGTGGGTGGCCTAATCGGTGTCTTTTTCGCAGCTCCCCTAACCCGCTGGTTTGGTTCAAAAACTCTCACGATTTCTGGTTTTGCCATAACAGCAGTGGGCATGGGTGCTCTAGGTTTCACAGTCACAGCGGGCAATGTTTTGTTGTCTGCTGCGCTCTTGCTCGTCATGGGCGTTCCGATGGCAATCTCAGACTTTGTCGGCAACTTTGAAGGCGCGGGAGTCAACCGCGCCTCAACCCGAAGCCTCATGCCAGCGATTCACGGAGCTTTCGGTGCCGGCATGGTTTTAGCCTCGTGGATTGCATCGGCTTTCATCGCTGGCAAAGTCAACTTGATTGAAAACTATCTCATCATTGCTGCGGCAGCTCTTGTGCCTTCGATTTGGGCTGCATTCAATTTTCCCAAACACGTTTCGGTGGCTGAATCTGGCGCAGAGAAGCGTGCGCATGCAAAGTTGGGCCGTGCAGTTTGGCGTGAAAAACACACCATCGCGCTAGCTTTTATCGGCTTCACTTTTATTCTCGGTGAGATTTCTTTTGGCACCTGGATGCCTATCGCTCTCACAAGCTCAGGCTTTGAACCA
>CANFKN010000113.1 GCA_947447385.1 Microbacteriaceae bacterium | reverse complement strand
TCGCTCTATGTTGGTTCGCCAGAGACCGTCGCTGGCAAAATCGTGCACGCTGTCGAGTCGGTCGGTGCAGAGCGTTTTGACTTGAAATATGCCAACGGGTCGATGCCCCACAGCAAACTTTTGAGTTCGATTGAGCTTTATGCAACCAGGGTTATGCCTTTGGTTCGAGAGATGTTGAGCTAGCATCCAGCGCAGGTGACATCCCCAGTTTAAAATCGCCGGTTCAGCTCGAGTCGCTAGACTCACTCCCGATGCTTTAGAGACGCTAACGTCTCAAGATTGGGTGAATAAATGAAGATTTTTAGCAAATCGCGTGCAGCACATCGCTCGGCCACGCCCATAGGTGCTTCATTGGCAAAGGCTGGTCAGGTCGCCGTTGTGGCAACAATCGGTCTAGCACTGGCGTTCAACGCGAATGCCGCTAGCGCCGCAGGGCTATCGGGCTTGACGTCATCATCTAGCGTGACAACGGTGGCTAGCGCCGGCAAGGTAGTGCTCACCGCGACCCAGCCGGTTGTCAGCGCCGATGGCACCCAGTCTCAGGTCATCGTTCAGAAGATCGACAAGACCAAAACTCGTCTGACCAGCATCGACGACATTGTGTTTCCTCACGGCTGGACCCTATTTGTTTCGTATGACAACGGGGCTTCATTCACCGACGTCTTGCCGACATCTGCTACTGGTTCTGCAACCAGCTGGGATCTCGTCGACGCGGTTA
This sequence comes from Microbacteriaceae bacterium, assembly GCA_947447385.1. Taxonomy (GTDB): domain Bacteria; phylum Actinomycetota; class Actinomycetes; order Actinomycetales; family Microbacteriaceae; genus Rhodoluna. The sequence continues at coordinate 3,977 of CANFKN010000113.1, read as the reverse complement.
AAGCAGCCGGCGACATCTATTCAAACGGTGAAGTCTCAGGTCGACAGGCTGTCACTGGCAGTGGCACGCTGGTCACCCCTGAGAGTGGCCAGTTCACTGGTGGTGGCACGGGTGATGGCTGGAACGTAATCTTCGACGACGCAAACCACGTGTTTCGCATGTCACACCACTCAGACGTTACTGTTTCTTGCTATACCCGACTTGGCGCTGACTGTGGCCCGGGTTGGGAGTTCGCGCCTGGCGGCAACTTCACCACCGCGATGTCATCACCCGGTTTGGTTGACAACGTTCACCACCACCTTTGGCTTGCCGTTGCGCTGACTACCAACTCAACTACCGGTTTCTTGTGTGTTGACATTTCAGACTTCACGGCCGGCCCATCACTTTGTGGCGGCACCTCCCAGACCGCCTATCAGGCCCTAGGTGGCATGGCCCGAAGCTATGGAACCGTTGGCATGACTTCGGTTGGCAACAAGTTCTATGAGTGGAGCTCAGCTGGCCAGATTCTTTGCCTTGACACTTCGGCAAACGGTGGGGCTGGTGCTCCTTGTGCGAACCAGCCATACACTGACGCAAACATCACTTATGCAGGCTGGTCTTACAACACTCCTGGTCAGGTTTGGACAGGTTCGATGATCGCGTCGAAGGGCAAGATCTATGGCACAGCAGCCGATGGTCAACCTCTGGGTGGGCCTAATGGAGGCAACAACTCGACCATGCCTGACATTCGCGCTATGTGCATCGACCCAGCGACCGACGCACGTTGTGCAGGGTGGGAGACCGCAAAGGTCTTGCCGGCAGGCGAAAACTTCGACTATTCCTATGAGTTGCCAAATGCAAACGGCGACATTCTTGGTGTTTGTTTTCAAAAGTTCAGCACCGCTGGCGGCGAAGACGCAACCTGCTTTAAAGAAGACGGCACAACGCTCGCTCAAAACGCAACACTCGCCCATGCCTTCAAGGCTTTTGTAGGCAACGGTGCTTACACCAGCAACACACCGACAGTGTTTGGCACCCATGTTTATTGGTCTGGTGGCGACGGTGTTGCGACCCCAGTTTCACTTAACGAAATCAACTGCTTCGACACCAGCACTAACTTGCCTTGCGCAGGTGGCTGGCCAATCGTTGGCACCACTGCTTACACTGCTGTTCTTGACCCACAGAACAGCAACTGCTTGTGGACGAACGACAACTACAACAACATCAAAGCATTCAACGTTCTAGACACCACCGCAACAGTTTGTGGCCCACCACCGGGTGCAACATTTGCGCCTGAGGCAATCGTGCCTCGCATGGGTTGCTCAGGCGAAGATGCGATGGATGCCTGGGGCAACTTCACAATCACCTCACCGGCACCAGATGGTTACGACAGCGCAAAGCTGACTGTCTATGACTCAAACGGTGTGAAAATTTCAGGCTTCACCTCAATGACACCAACGAGCTACGACACAAACTCGAACCCTGTGTTTGATTTGTCGTCGCTACCAATTGCAGATTCAGGTCAGCACCCAGCTTTCTATATCGAGCTACTTGGTAGATCATCTAGTGACAGCATCATGGGTTCGCTGCAGGCGGTGGGGCAATCACCTCAGCTATGCACCACGCTAACTTCGTCTGAAACTAGCTGCCAGAACTGGCTTGGCCCACTGGTTGACCCAGTGTGGAGCTATGCACCTGAGGCAACTGGTTCGGTTCAGGCGGGTTCTGGTGCGGTCAACGATTTCGAGCCGGCAACCTCAACTTTGAGCGCAGCGGCTCTTGAAAAGCCAGTTTGTGGTGGCCAACTTTATGGAACCGCAACCGAAGGCACAAAAGCCGTTTTTGATGCTGAGGTAACTTTGCTCGACGAAGCGGGCACTCCAGTGTTGCTTGATGGCAAGCCGGTTATTGCCTACACAGACGCAACTGGTTACTACACGTTTGGCTATCTCGCCGCCGGCAACTATCGAGTTTCATTCGCCAAAGCAGGCAAAGCTGACGCCATTTTGGCAAGCTTCGTCACCGGTGCTGACGGCTCGATCTCAGGCGACGTTGAAGGCCTCGAAGGCGTTGCAACATCAAACACCGTCGCCATCGCGCCAGCAGTCAGCGGTTCGGTTAACGCTGAGTACTACACAGCTGCGCTCGACCCAACCGACGATGGCTCAGACGGCGTGCTCGCACTAACCGGTGCAATCTTCAGCCCACCGCTTATGTTGAGCTCATTGCTCGCTTTGCTGCTTTCGTTAGCAGGTTTCGCACTTTGGCGAGTGCGCTTGCTGAAGGCTCGCAAGAACTAAAAGCCACCTAGCTGTGAAGGTGCCTCAGATCAACTTTCTGGGGCACCTTCGCGCTTTCTGGGCTGATGCTCGTGCCTGGATGCCGAGGGCAAGAGCGTTTAGCCGAAAGCATTGGTTGCCCTTGACCTCGGCTGCCTTGCTCGTCACCAGCGGCGTCTTAGCGCTTGCTGCTAATTGGCAACCTCTCGTGAGCGACCCAATCACAAGTTCGCAACAGTCAAACCTAGCCAACAGCTATCACTTTGCCGAGCCGCACAAACGCACTAAACATCAACTGCCAAAACCAGTGAACATCACCCGCGAGGGGCAGGTTTTTGCGCGGGTTACAGTGCCACGCTTCGGTGACAACTGGGTTCGCCTGGTTGGGCAAGGGGTGAGGTGGAATCCGACGTTAAATGAGATCGGAATCGGCCACTATCGACAGACGCAAATGCCCGGCGAAGTAGGCAATTTCGCAATCGCAGCGCACCGAGGCGGGTTCGGTGGCACGTTTAGAAACATCGACCAACTGCGAGCCGGTGACAAGGTTTTTGTTGAAACGCGCGATGCGGTTTATACCTACAAATATCTGCAGACCAAGGTCGTAAAGCCAAACGATATTAATACGATTTCAAGGCAGCCTCGTGAGCTGATTGGTGTGCATAAGGGTGCAAAATATATGACGATGACGAGTTGCTACCCAACTTGGGTAAACACTCATCGAATCGTGGTGTGGCTTGAGCTTATAAAGACAGACCTTAAGGTTTCAAACGAAGGCTAGTGTGCCCATTTGCCCTAAATGGTAGCCTTTTAGAGACTCTATCTAGTTCGCAAAACCCTATTTGATTATGCATAAATCACGTGTTGTCTCGCTGCTAGCAACCGCCGCACTTGCTGCCGCGCCGTTGCTTGCTTTGCCAACCGCTGCGCATGCAGCCGGGGCTGCCGTGGCCGACAGTGTCACGGTCAACGACATGATGAACGGCACATCAACTGCGACGAGTCTCGCCCAGTCGCTAGCCGGTACAGGCGTCTCGGTTTCTAACGCGACTTACCTTGGCCTCGAGAACCAGTTCGGCAGCCTGCACGTTGCTGATCGCCAAGTTGTCGGTTTCAACGATGGTGTGATTCTTTCGACGGGTGACGTCGCAAACTCGGTTGGTCCGAATAAATCGGGTGGCAGCGGCACGTTCATTCAAAGCTTCGGTGACACCAGCCTGAACACCCTGATTTCAACTAGCAACACTGCGAACCACGTTACATATGACGCCTCGGTTCTTGAGTTCGATTTTGTGCCCACGGCAAGCACGGTTTATTTCACCTACACGTTTGCATCTGATGAATACCCGCAGTCGGCAAACTTCTATAACGATGTTTTCGCTGCCTATGTCAACGGCACTAACTGCGCCACTGTGCCTAACCCCGCTGGCGGAGCTAACCCTGCGGTAGCGGTGAGTGCTGGCACGATAAACGCCACTGTTAACAGTTCACTTTTTCGCAATAACTCTTTCACTACTCCACCTGCAAACCCGATAAACATTGAATATGACGGTTTGAGTGTTGAGCTAGTTTGTTCGGCAGCGGTCAACCAAGGCGTAACCAACCACATTAAGTTGGCCATTGCCGACACAAACTATGGCTGGGTTGACAGCGCCGTGATGGTGAAGGCTCACAGCCTTTCGACTGTCAGGTCTGAATCTTGCAACAACGGCATTGACG
>CANFKN010000112.1 GCA_947447385.1 Microbacteriaceae bacterium | reverse complement strand
TACCCATGGGTGATCTGGCGATGCCTGCAAGGCCAGGTCAAGTGCGATCTCGATGCCTAGCTGGTTCGCAGCTTTAACGAAAGCTTCGAAGTCAGCTTCGGTGCCGAGGTCTGGGTGAATCGCGTCGTGGCCGCCCTCGGCAGAACCAACTGCCCATGGTGAGCCAGGGTCGTTTGGCCCGGCGGTCAAGGTGTTGTTAGGGCCCTTGCGGTGGGCTGTGCCGATTGGGTGAATCGGTGGCAGATAAAGCACGTCAAAGCCCATGTCAGCGACACCTTTGAGGCGCTTAGTAGCTGTTTTGAAAGTGCCCGAGCGCCAAGTTTGCTTCTTTTCGTCGAACTCTGCGCCTTCGCTGCGCGGAAAAAACTCGTACCAAGCGGCAGCGCCAGCTTGTTCGCGCTCGCTCAAAATCTTGAACTCGTCACTGAGTGTGATCAAACTTCTAATCGGATGCTCAGTTATTGCAGCCAATAGCTCTTCGTCACCATTGACTCGAGCGAAGCGTTCTTCAGGCGAAAGTGCCTTGTCAGCCAAAACTTCAGCTGCCGCTAACAGGCTCTGACTGTTTGCCATTGCACGGTCTTTTTCGGCAGCTGCCGAGGTGAACAGCTTGACTCCTTCGAGCATCATTAGGTCTTTATCAACACCGGCTGCAAGTTTGACCTCGGTGTTGTGGTGCCAGGTTTCGAAATCGTCGGCAAAGGCGCGAATTGCAAATCGGTAGTTGCCAGTTTCAGTGACTCTTGCATTAGCGTGCCAGCGATCTGAACCTGGCGCGCCAGCGGTCATTCGGTGAACGGTGGTGACACCTTTGGGGTTGGTTAGTAGCACTTCGGCAGCTAGCGCATCATGCCCTTCGCGAAATACAGTTGCCGCGAAAGCTACAACTTCACCGGCAAAAGCTTTGGCTGGCCAACGACCCTCGTCAATGCTTGGTCTGACGTGCAAAATGGGCAAGCGACCGATTGGGTTCGAGCTGCGAAAACTGATGCCGTTAACTTTGTTCACACTCCATAACTTAGTGAATAAATATGGTCGGTGAAGCGAAATATCAAAGGTGTAACAGCTTCGTTGCTAAACGCTTACATTTTCGGACGAAATAGCCTCGTCATCGACCGCTCTAAAGAGCATCATTGAGGCAGCCGACATCTCAACTTTGTCGCCTGGCAGATAGCTTTCGATTGTGGTTGGCGGTAGGTCATAGGCGCTGTTCCAGACCAGTTCGAAACGGGTTTTGACAATTTCGCTAGGCAAAGTGAACTCGGCCGCGGTTTCTTTGCCATGCGCCACGATTAGAAAACGGTTGGTTGAGCCATCAGCATTCAGGTGTTCAGCGAATCTGGCAACGGTGCGACTTTCAGCGTTGCCCCAGTCATCATCGGTCATAATTTCGCCCCAACCTGAATACCACCTGACGCGATCAGATTCTTCATGCATCAGGTTGTAGTTGCCAAAAGATTTTGGCCGCAGCACCGGGTTTTCGCGCCGAAGGCGAGTCAAGAATCCGACAGTTTCTTCAAGGTCTCGTTCGTTTCGCGAGGTATCCCAGTTGACCCAACTCAACATGCTGTCTTGGCAGTAGGCATTGTTGTTGCCGAGTTGGGTTTTGGCGCGTTCGTCGCCTGCTGTGATCATTGGAATGCCAGCTGAAAGCAAGAGAGTGCCAAGCAGGTTGCGCATCGCTTTGCGACGGGTTGCCAAAATGGCCTGGTCGTCGGTTTCACCTTCGGCGCCGTGATTGAACGAATAGTTGTTGCTGGTGCCGTCGCGGTTGCTTTCGCCGTTGACTTGGTTGTGTTTTACGTTATAGCTGACTAGGTCGTGCAGCGTGAAACCGTCGTGGGCAGTAACAAAGTTCACTGAACCCAGCACGCCGGTTGGGCCATCGACAACATCTTGAGAACCTGAAAGCCGAGTGGCAAGGTCTGCGACGCCGTTCCAGTGATTGCCGCTGTTGCGGGCTGTGGCAATGTCGGTCAGCCAGAATCGGCGCACACTGTCGCGATAGCGGTCGTTCCACTCACTGAAGCGGTCAGGAAAATTGCCGGTCTGCCAGCCGCCAAGGCCGACATCCCAAGGCTCAACTATCAGCTTCGATTCGTTGAAAGTTGGGTCGGCCTGAATGCGCTGCAGCATTTGGTGGTGAGAGTTGAACGTGTTGTTCTCATCACGCGCCAAAGTGGTTGCAAGATCGAATCTAAAACCATCGATTTGCATTTCGTTGGTCCAGTAGCGCATCGAGTCAATCACTAGGTCAACAACGTGGCTGTTTGCAAAGTTCAGAGAGTTGCCGCAGCCGGTGGTGTCTTGATAGTGACCGGCGTCATCCATGCGATAGTAGCTCGAGCTGTCGAGACCTTTGAAACTAAAGACGTTTCCGCTGCTGCTGCCTTCAGAGGTGTGGTTATAAACCACGTCGAGCAGCACCTCGATGCCGTTGCGGTGTAGTTCGCGAATCGCTGTTTTCAGCTCGTTGACGATAGCTTCGGGGCCGGCGTTTCGCGCAGCCTCTGATGCATATCGAAACTGTGGGCTAAAAAAGTTGATGGTGTTGTAGCCCCAATAGTTGATGAGGCCCATGTTCATCAGGCGAGGTTCGCTAATAAACATTTGAATAGGCAAAAGCTCGATGGCGGTAATGCCGATCTTTTTTAGATGCGAAATTGTCGACGGATGCGCCAGCGCAGCATAAGTGCCTCGCAAATCGTCATCGATTTCGGGGTTGCTGCGGGTCAAGCCGCGCAGGTGGGCTTCATAGATGATGGATTCATCGAGAGGAATGTTGGGCTTGGTTACGCCCTGCCAGTCAAAGGTGTCTTCGATGGCAACGCAGTAATACTCGCGTTGGTTTTCGCGGTGAACAGCTTTGGCATAAGGGTCAATCAGGTTGGCGGTGGGGTTGAACGTGTGGCGAGGGCCTTCTGGGCCGTCAGCGCGCAGAACATATTTGGTTCCTGGTGCCAATTTGGTTGATGTTGTTGCCCAAATGTCATAGTCGCCCTTTTTTAGCGGCAGAGTGCTGTTTATTTGGCGAAAGTCGGTGTCATCAAGAATGCAAAGTTCGATTTTTGTGGCATTTGATGAATAAACCCGAATGGTTCCTTTGCCACCATCGAACGAGACGCCGAGCGGTGCGGCCTCGGCGGTGTTCAATTCAGACATTTCAACCTTCAGAGTTTGATTATTTGTCACGCAAACTTAGAAAACGCTTGCACAGACCGAGTAACAGCCTACTAAATCTGTTGTTTCGGTCTGGTAACGCGACCTGGGCTGCCATCGATGTTGCAATCGGTAACAAACTCGAAGTTAGCAAGGCTTGCAGTTAGGCTTAAAACATGGCCGTTTATCTAGACCACGCAGCTTCCTCACCCATCAGACCAGAGGTTTTGTTGCGCTACACGGCCGATCTAGCTTTGGTTGGCAACCCTTCATCTGTGCATGGGTTTGGTCAACGAGCAAGGCAAACCATCGAAGATGCCCGCGAACAACTGGCAGCCGCGGTTGGGTGTCACCGCAGCGAAGTTATTTTCACTTCAGGCGGAACAGAAGCCGACAACCTCGCCATTAAAGGGCTGTATTGGTCTCGTTTTAACGCCGACAATCGTCGCCGGGTCATCATTTCGACGGCAGCCGAACACCACGCGGTGCTTGACGCGCTTGAGTGGCTGGAGTCGCACGGCCCAGAACATCAACGTGCCGAGTTGCATCTGTTGGAGCTTGATGCAAACGGTCACTTTAGCCTCGAAGAACTTGAGAAGTTTCTAAGCGAGCGAGCAGACGAAGTTGCACTCATCTCATTGATGTGGGCTAACAACGAGACCGGTGTGATTTCACCAATCGCGCGCGTCTGCCAAATCGCCAGAGACCATGGTGTGCCGGTGCACAGCGATGCTGTTGCAGCTTTTGGTCACGTGCCGGTGCACTTTGCTGGTTCGGGGCTGGCACTGTTAACCATTACGGCTCACAAAATCGGCGGCCCTGTCGGCGTCGGCGCACTCATTGTCAGTCGCGACATTGACCTCGTGCCGGTTAGCCACGGTGGCGGCCAAGAACGCAAACTGCGCTCGGGCACACTAAACGCTGCGGGCGCCGGAGCATTTGCCCTGGCTGCCACAACAGCTCGGGCGACCTTGAACGAGCGAGCCGAACGCGATGGTGCTCTAAAAGCCAAATTGATTGCGTCAATCAAAGAAATCGCTCCGGCTGTTCAGGTAACAGCTGAGAATGCAGAAACACTGCCCAGCACGGTGCACATTCGTTTCACTGATTGCCCAGGCGACAGCCTATTGGTGCTGCTTGACCTCAAAGGTGTCGCTGTCTCAACTGGTTCAGCGTGCCAAGCTGGTGTGATCAATGCATCGCACGTCATGCTCGCCATGGGGCGTGACGAAGCCGCCGCTTCGGAATGCATCCGCGTTAGTTTTGGTTATGACACTTCAGAAGAAGATATAGATCAGTTGTTGGCCGTTTTGCCAGCAGCCTACCTAGGTTCTAGAAAGGCCGGTGCGGTTCGGTGAAAGTTCTTGCTGCCATGAGTGGTGGCGTTGACTCTGCGGTTGCCGCCGCCCGCGCCGTTGAAGCCGGTCACGAAGTTATCGGTGTGCACCTTGCGCTTTCACGAAATGCTGGCACTTTGCGCACCGGTTCACGAGGATGCTGCACCATCGAAGACTCGATGGACGCCCAGCGTGCCTGCAACGTTCTCGGCATTCCTTATTACGTATGGGATTTCAGCGACCGCTTCAAAGAGCAGGTGGTTGATGACTTTATCGCCGAATACCAAGCTGGTCGC
>CANFKN010000111.1 GCA_947447385.1 Microbacteriaceae bacterium | reverse complement strand
TGTAGCTTGTGCCAGCGGTTAGGGGTGAAACGCGCAAACTAAGCGCCGCGGTTGTAGTCGCGAATGTCGTCCAGGCTTTACCCTTATTGCTTGAATAGCGCACGCGATAGGTCAAGCCACTCGCTCCCTTAGGCGCTTTGTAGCTGACAGTGGCCGACAACACATCGGCCACCGCAGTTGGGCGTGAGATTGAAAGTGACGATGAGCTGTTCGAATCGCCTGAAGAACTAGATGTCACCGAACTTGCTGGTGCTGCACTGACGGCAGACGCTGTCGAGACCGCTGAGCCCAGCGCCATCGAAAGTGCTAGTGCAATTGCAAGCGACCTACGAACAGAACGATACGATTTTAATAATCTCATTTAGACAGTTTATCTAGAGAATCTGTCTGGCCCTAGTGATTTCGCGCCTTAAGCGAAGAAGCTTAAGCTTGTAAACATGAAGACTCACCACCCAACTCGCGATGCTTTGGTCGCAACTGTTGTGCGCCTTCTAGAGAGCTCGCAACCCCAGGACATAACACTCGATTTAGTGTTGAAAGAGTCAGGCATTTCACATGGCTCGCTCTATCACCACTTTGGTGCTTTTCCTAACCTCATTGACCACGCATTGGCTGCCCGTTTCAGTGGTTATGTTGACAGATCAATTGACCTTCTCACCGAAGCAGCTATGCACGCCCAGACACGTGAGCAGCTTTTAGCGTCGCTCAAATTTGTGACCGCGAACACCCAAGGCCCCGAGCTGAGCCTCATTCGCGCCTACCGCATGGAGGCTTTAGCTCAAGGCAATCTGCGCCCTGAGTTTGGCGCACTTTTAGGCGCAGAACAACAACGTCTAACAGATGCGATTGCCGACTTGGTTCGTGACGCACAAGCTAAGGGCCTTTATCGGGCCGAACTCGACCCAGTGGTGGTGGCCGTGTTCATTCAGAGTTACACGCTTGGGCGAGCGGTTGACGACGTCACGCCAAAGCACATGTCGCAAGATGCTTGGAACAACCTCGTCAATTCGATAATTGAAAAAGTTTTGGTTGTTGAAGAATAACCTCTAGGCCACTTCACACTTAAAGAAAGGTGGGCACTCCCGCAAGGGAGTGCCCACCTTTTTCATCTATTCCAATTTGATGATTTGGTGCGGTGAAACCGATAAGCAACTGTCGCTGGCTACGAAACCTTGACAGTTGATTTGAAAGAGGTTGACCCAATCTTTACGGTCAGAGCGTGAGACCCGGCCTTCTTGATTTTCACTGTGCTCAACTGCGCAAGCTTTGTCACCTTGATGGTCGCAATCTTTACTTTGCCGTCATAAACGAATGCAGTCTTGCCCTTCGCGTTTTGAATCGTGACTTTCGCTGAAGCTTTAGCGCCCAAAGTCGAAACAGTGGTTACGCCCCAGCGAACCGTCGAAGCAACCGAAGCCGCTGTGAACGTCGCAGCTTCGTCAACGGCAGTTGCCGTTAGGGTTTGGTCGCCAGCAAGAGTTGCGCTGGTAGGCACTGAGACATAGCCGCTTGAGTCGCTGGTGAAAGATGTCACGCCGGTGATTGCTCCGTTACCAGCCGTTTCAACGTTGACCGTTACACCTGAGATTCCGTTGCCGAATCGGTCGGTGACCTGAAAACGAACGTTTGATGCCACGGTCGGAAGCCCGATTTGGCCTGAGCCGACGGCAATAATCTTGCTTGCCGCGTGATCTGGCAAAACACAGTTCATTGTGTATTCGTGAAAATTCACGCCAGTGGCAATCTTGAATGTCGTTGCACCAGGGCGGGTGCAGGTGACTGCTATTCGTTGTGGATACGTGTAACCGAAAGTCAACGAATTCTTCTGTGATGCCTCCGACGCATAGGTTTCAACCGGGGTTGCAGGCAGAACTAGGCCAGCAACACCGCCGTTGGTGGCAGTCACTTTCACATCTGGTGCATAAAGCGCCTTGGTAAGTGAGTTTTTTACATAGGTGATGTTGACGTTGATTACGTCAGTGTCAGTAACCTGATTGTCGCTCTCGTCAATAACGTGTGGTGGGTTCACCACTGAATCAACAGTCACGTTGCCCAAGCTGTCAGCTGTCACGCCACCGCGGGTGAGCGCCTTCATTTGCATCGCAGCTCCGAGAATGTCGATGTCGGTTACTAGCTGTGGCCAGAACTCATCGATTGACTCCTGCAACTCGTTTGAGGTAGGCAGAAGGGCAAAGGCAACAATGCCCGACTCTTTGGTCTTGGTGTCAGTGTTCGTAAAACTGTTATTTTTGACTTGGGTGATGGTGTTCAAGTTCTTTAGCGAGAACTTCACATAGCCGCTTGCATCAGTGTTCTTGGTGCCAACAAAAGTATTGCTCCATTTGCAAACGTTGCAACCCGAGTCAAGGTTTAGAGTGATTTGCTTCGATGCAATCGGGGTGTTCCAGATGTCGGTCACTTTATAGAGCATGTTAAGTGTTGACCCGGCAACATACGACTTTACGAAAACCTGTGAATATTCAGGCAACCAGTCTTTCTTGAATACTGACCACTCCCAGGTCTTTTCGTTTAGGTCTGAGTCGTTGCACTCGAATGGGTGATAGGTGTTGCAAGTAGCCTCCGGGCCTGAGCCGGTGCCGACGAGCTTGATTACCGGAAAATACCCTGCTGGCTCAAAAAGCATGACCATGTTGCCAACGTCGGTGGTGCCGTCGCTGATGCCCGCGCGCATAACAACGTCTGCGCGGTTTGCTTCGTTGAGGTCACTTAGCGTCATGGTGACTTCTGCGTTGCCAGAGGCATCGGTCAGAACTTCTAGCGCGGCTGGCAATGAAGATAGGTCTGCTGGGGTCTGAACCGTGTTCGGCGTTGAATAGGTGAAGGCAACATCGCCGTCAAGGTTAAATCTCAATAGGCGGCTAGCGTTGCCGACTCCACCTTTATATGTGACGGTGACATTGTCGCGATCGGTGCGCACCCATGCCTGGTTGTGCTGAGTTTCGCTCTGAGTTTGAAGAACAGACTGGGCATTGAACTCTCGCCTGTAACGTTCGAAAACGCCCTCTTCAGACTTAACGTGCAGGTTTGTCCAAGAGATGCCTGAAACCCAGGTCGGGGTTGCCGTCGCTGGCTGAACGCCAAGCAGTGAAGCGGCAAGAATGGCTAGTGCGGTTGTGATGCGAATTAGAGCGCGCACGGGTGTCCTTTCAGAGACTAGTTAATGACGCGCGCACACGCGTATTGCTTTAAGAATAACTAAATGCAGCGATTATGTGAAACCGCTTTCACATAATCGTTATAAACGTTATAAACTAAGCAGACTCTCGAATCACGAGTTCAGTGCTCAAAATGCAAGGCTCTGGGGTCTCACCGCGCAGTTGGGCAATCATCAGATTGGCGGCGGCCTCTCCCAGTGCGCCGATATCTTGGCGAACGCTCGTCAGTGGAGGTCTAGACGTTTGAGCCAGCAATGAGTCGTCGAAGCCAACCACCTTGATATGGTCGGGAACCACCCTGCCTGCCTCTTCGATGGCAGCGATCGCACCCAATGCCATAACGTCGTTACAAGCAAAGACGCCGTCAAGGTTTGCTACTTGCTCGAGGAGGCGTTGCATAGCTGCTTTGCCGCTTTCGAACGAGTAGTCACCCTCAGCGATCAACTGTTTGCTAGGCACGTGGCCCGACTTGCGATATGCCTGGTTGTATCCGTCAAGTCGCTGGCGGCCAGCGGTGGTTTCGATGTCGCCCGTAATGATGGCGACATTCGTGCATCCGCGACCAAATAAGTGGTTCGTCGCTTCGTGCGCGCCGCCGAAGTTGTCGGTGTCAACAAACACAAAGTCATTCGAAGTGTGTGGGGTGCCGGTGATCACCATAGGCAGCTTCTGTTTCACCAGGCGCTTGATGAGCGCATCTTTGTGAAGTTGAAAGAAGATCGCTCCGTCAACCTCGCCGCCCTGAAGCGAGTGGGCTACTGGGCCATCAATTGAGTCGAGATTGGCGACCATGAGCAGAGTCTGCAGGTCGTTCTCCATGAGTACACGACTGATGCCCGAAGTGACGGTTGCCCAGAACGGGTCAGAAAAGATTGAAAGGTCATCGTCAATGACAACTGCAATCAGACCTGTGCGACCAGATGCCAGCGAGCTAGCTGCGCGGTGCTTTTTGTATCCCAGTTTCGCAACCGCGTCTTGAACGGCCTTAATGCGGTCTGGGTGAACATTTTCGTCACCGTTGAGAACGCGTGAAACAGTAGCCTCTGAAACACCAGCGGTTTTTGAAATAACCGCATAGGTTGGGCGAACGTTGCTCTTGGCTGCCACGGCTACCTTCTTATGGTCGACGGAATGCTAACGAGCCACCATCGCCCCATTACTCGCAATGATAGCACTGTAAGTTTTAGCACTTTCTTTCAGAGTTCGCTTGAAAGTTACGAAATCTACATGCACAAGACCGAAACGCTTGTCATAGCCTTCAGCCCATTCAAAGTTGTCGAGCAAAGACCAAGCGAAATAAGATCGCAGTGCTGACCCTTCAGCCACAGCCCGCTTGACCGCGGCAATGTGGTTCTTGAAATATTCAACCCTGCGGTCGTCGTTCACAATGCCGTCACTGTCAGGCCCATCGTCAAACGCCGCACCGTTTTCAGTGATGGCGATATCGGTGAACTCTGGGTAGTCGCGGTTGATTCGCATGAGAAGGTTATAGATGCCTTCTGGCGTAATCGGCCAACCCATGTCGGTGTGCGGCGCTGGAGGTGCTTCGTTGACTCGTTGTCTGAATGGGAACAATCCCTTCGAAAGCAATGAGCCGTCGTTGATGCGCGGGCTTGCCAAGAAC
>CANFKN010000110.1 GCA_947447385.1 Microbacteriaceae bacterium | reverse complement strand
TGGTTGCGGCGTTTGCCACAGCAATCGAGGCACTAAATGCCAAGATAAATATTGAAAGTGCCCCCGCTGCTCGCATCAATGTTTTTCGCATGGTGCAACGTTATGTGTTTGTTATTTTTGGGCTCTGACAAAGTGTCAGCGGGCTAAAATCGAGGCATGAGCGAAGCCCAAAGCAGCACCCAACTCAACCTCAACGAACTTCTTGAAGTTGCTCTAAGAGCCGCGAACGTCGGCGCCGACATCATCATGACTTTTCGCAAGCAGAGCACGCTCACCTTCGACACCAAGGGCGACATCAACAACTTCGTGACCGAAGCCGACCTTGCCAGCGAGCGAGCAGTGCGTGACGCAATCAGATCAGCTCGCCCAACCGACACCATCACCGGCGAAGAATTCGCGGCTGACAACATCGCCGACGCCAAAGTTCGCTGGAGCATCGACCCGCTCGACGGCACCATCAACTACATGCGCCGTCTGCCGTTCTATGCCTGCAGTGTGGGAGCCCAAGACATCGCAACGGGTGAATGGGTTGCCGGCGCAGTCGTTGCCCCCGAGCTAAATACGGTTTGGTATGCAGCCAAAGGCCTAGGCTCCTTCGTGGTTCGCGATGGCCAAACTACCAAACTCACCGGCCCACCTGCCGACCGCAAGAGCAAGATTCTGGCAACAGGCTTTAGCTATTCACCAGAGATTCGCCCATCACAGCTAGCCGAAGTCACCAAGCTCATGGTCGACTTTGAAGACCTGCGTCGCAACGGTGCTGCCGCCATCGACATGTGCCATGTTGCCGAAGGTGTGCTCGACGCCTACTTCGAACGCGACATCAAAGAATATGACTGGGCAGCCGCAGCCCTAATCGCTGAAGAAGCCGGCGTGCCAGTCTTGCGCCCAACCGTGGTCGGCGATGCCACTGTGGTTGGTGCGGTCGCGGGTTTCACGGCCTAAGCCTCAGCGTCGATTACCCAGTCAAGCCCAAGACTAGTGAGCACTTGATCTGACGTGAGAAGATCAACTTTTAGGCTTGCAGCGTGCGCCAAGATCATCCTGTCAAACGCGTCATGGCCATCGAGCTGGCCAAAGCGGCGCAAAGATGTCGCAGCGCCGACCCCGAAATCGACGATTTCGAAGCCGACTTTTTCAAAGTGATTCTTGTAGTCGCCGGAATACATGTTGTTTAGCGCCAGGCCTTTCAACTCGAGCTCGGCGATAGAAATAGTTGATAGGAATATTTCACTACTTGAGCTCAGCACTTGCTTCGCAGATTTTGATAAACGCTTTGCATTGCTTGCCACCCAGACAGCGATGTGAGTGTCTACTAGAGTTCTTTGTGCCACTCTTTTTCTTTCGCGAATGAGGCTCTGATTATCTCGTCAGCACGCTCCCATTCCTCATCTGTCCACTCTGGAATCAGCCCTTTTGCTGCGTCGTAGTTCAACTTGATGAACTCTTCGGCGTCGTACTTTATTAGTTTGGCAACTGGCTTGCCTGCTCTTGCAATGATGATTTCACCGCCTGCTTCTGCTACTTCTATCAGCTTAGAAAAATTTGTTTTTGCTTCATGGATGTTGAAGTTCTTCTTCATATTGGAATGCTAAATCGGTTAGTCCACTTAGTCCATTGACTAATTGCGCACAAAAACCCCATGGAAGGTTGTTAGCAACTGAAGGGCAAAGCCACTAGACCCGAGCGTCAACTACCCAATCAAGACCGAGGTTAATGATGCTTTTATTAACAGTGAACAAGTTCGCTTGAAGTTCCTTCGCCTGGCAAAAAATGATGCGGTCAAAAGGGTGCACGCCGTCGAGTTCTGGATACATCGGGATGTCATCGAGCACCTTGTCAACTCCAGTGAGTTCGAAACCCGTTTCTATCAACAATCTGCCGACATCAACGCGTCGATCCGTTACCCCTGCCATGAGCTTCATTTCAAGCTCTGCAATCGAGAGCATCGAGGCATAAGGATATTCCGCCGCAATGAGTTCGGCGAGCGCCTTCGCGCCAATAAGTTTGTGATTGGTTATAGCCCAGAGAGCCACCTGGCTATCGACCAGTGCTCGCCACATCATGCTTGCACCTCAACAAATGAGTCGTCAAAGTCTTTATTGATTCGCGACCACTCAGCATTGCTCCAAGCCGGCAACTCTTTTGCGCCAACGTCGAAGTTGAACTCATGCAGCGTTTCGTTGAACTTCTGCAAGATTGCAACACCGTCGCCATCCTCTAGAAAGATGGTCACTTCGCCCTTACGGGCATTGCTCACCATCGTTCGAAGAGGCTCTTCTAATGAGTGAAAAGTTTCGTAATTTCTAGCCATGCCCATAGCGTAGGCATGATCAGCTCAGGATCTAAAGCTGAGGACTGTGGGTAAAAAATCGTTAATGAACGTGTTAGCAATCGGATGCCGTGCAGGAGACTTTTTGCCCTTGCGCACTAATCCAGATCAACGCAAGATCTAGAGTATTTAAATGCATGCGCAACCATTGGGGGAAGAATGAAATACTCACATCACATCCACTCACACCGTTTTGCCCAGGAAATCATCAATCAGACTCCTGAGCTGAAACTGCTTTGGGACGAGATTCAAGATGCTCTCGCAAGTATTACCGACGAGGCCATCAAAGAAGAGTTCACCCGCCTTCAAGAAAACAGCATTCTCAGCAACCAGCGCCGAAACGGCTCGGCTGCGACAGTTGGCACAGTAAAGAGCATCAGCATCGCCGTAAACACCTTGCTGAAGCAGAAGTTAATAGCAAGCGGGTGGCTTGCAGAAAGCGCAATCTTCCAAGACCCTTACTACCAAGAGGGAACACGCTGGAGGCTCGATTTTTCAAAGCAAATCAGCCGTAATACAGAAATCAAAGCTAGCGGCACGACGGCTCCCATCACAGGCATTGCTGTCGAAGTGGCCTTCAATCATGGTGAAGCCATTGCGTGGAACCTTCTAAAACCAGTTCTTGCCTCTGAGCTGAACCACCTTGAAAAGGAAACCAACATTGGCACAGGCATCGGTGTCGTAATCTGCGCGACAGAAGCACTAAAAAGTGCTGGTGGGTTCGATGGCGCAGTTGGTTCATACGAAAAAATGCTGCGCTACCTGGCGCCGATGCAAAATCAGCTGAACACGCCTCTTCTAATCGTCGGTCTAGAAGCCCCCGAGACTTTCAAGATTGAGATTGTTCGAAACAAAGGCACCAACCAGAAGCATGGCGAAATCAGGGATATTTAACTCTTCGACTTTTGGATTTCTTCGGCAAGAACTTTGCCGACTTTTTCAATCAGGTCAACTACCAAGGCATTTCCCATAAAGAATGCGCGTCGTGCGTCGGACATTTCAGCACCAGTTTCGCCGGTTTGAGTCCAGTTGTCGGGAAAACCATTTAGTCGCTCGAGCTCAATTGGCATGAGCCTTCGATGGCCGCGAGCAGTCTTGATGATGTGCTTGAACCGCGACGGAGTAGAGCCGCCTTCGCCGGTCAAGATTGTTCGACTCGGGTTAGTGAGAAGGTCTGGGAACGCCATTTTGCCTTCACTGTATTTGTAGGTTGCTCCGCTACCTTCATGCGTGCGCTCGATTGTCTTTGCGCCTTTGAGGTACTCCCACTCTTTTATTCTGGCTTCATCTATCCAGAATTCTTCGGGAACATCTGCATCAGCCAAAATTACATCGCCAAGTACGCGTGCCCTTTTGAGTGGGGCTGCCTTAGCTTTGGCTGTGTAAGCGACCCCGTTCAAATAAACACCAGCCGAGAGGAATGGGCTCATTTTGCCACCAGGGTTGAAGGTCGCACTAATCACGTCAGCCGATTGTTCGAGCTTGATTTGGCTGATTTTAGTTTCGAGCCCCGAGATAGGCAATGCGCGAGCAAGCACCCCATCACTAGCAAGAAAGCTCTCTGGCGAGACCTCGCCAGCCACCAAATCAAGCAAATGCGCCACAATAAACACGCGGATTCTTCGTTGCGCGGAACCGTATTCCGCTGAGTTGACTACACGCCACTCAATCAGGTATCCCTCATCGCCCAAAGTCTTGAGCATCACGGCAAAGTCACGACCTCGCTGTGATGATGGCGACTTAAGCAGCCGGTCAACGTTCTCAAGAAAGATAAACTTCGGCTTGTTTTTTGTGTCTTGGGCTAGACGAAGAATCTCCCACCACAAAACGCCTTTTTTGCCTTCTAACCCCTTGGCCGCATTAAGAGACTTTGCGACTGAATAGTCCTGGCAGGGGAAGCCCCCAACGAGCAGGTCATATGGCTGGGCAATGTGATCGACTTTGGCAATGTCTTCGTTTGAGTGACCCTCTTCACCAAAACGAGCTACATAGACAGAAGAGGCATGCTGGGTCTTAGTTGAGGGTTCCCATTGGTTCGAAAAAACCGTCTTCCAACCCGAACGAGCGAGCCCGATTCTGAAGCCACCTACGCCGGCGAACAACTCAGCGACCCGACCAACCGGGTTCTGAGGCTCCTGATATTTCGGCGCACTGGCAGACATTGAAAAACTCCTTCTTCGAAGATCCTAAACGATCCCGACGACTTTTGGGGGATCTCAGCATTCGCGGAGCGTGTCGATCTTGAAACCGCCCACGCGCACAGCCTGCGAAGGGCCGTCATCCGCGCTAAAATAGAAGGGTTCGCCACCGCCGCCGTGCGCCTTTCAGCCCTGTTCTGGGTTCTAAATTTGGGAGCTACTTGTGTCAAAAATCATTGTTGAGGTTATGCCTAAGGCTGACCTGCTTGACCCTCAAGGCAAGGCTGTGGCTAATGCGCTGCACCGTCAGGGTTTTGAGCGTTTCGAGAACGTTCGCATTGGCAAGCGCATTG
>CANFKN010000109.1 GCA_947447385.1 Microbacteriaceae bacterium | reverse complement strand
GAAAGAACGTTGATGCCGTTGGCCACGTCTTTGCCAAGACCGGTTGGATTAATCACGGATACACCCTGGCCGGTTACATCAAACCCAAAGACGGCTCAGTGCTCACCTTCGCGGTTTATGCGCTTGGCAACGTTAGCGACAGCGCAAAGTTAGCGATCGACAACCTTGTCACTGGTTTCTATCGCTGCGGTCTAAAACTGACAAACAACTAGGGCTAACAAATGACTAAAGCGTTTTTCATCATCGACGTTCAGAACGACTTTTGTGAGGGCGGGTCGTTGGCTTGCGCCGGTGGCGCACAGGCTGCCGCAAACATCACTGCTTATTTGAGCAGTGATGAAGCCAAAGCCAAATATGACTTCGTGATTGCCTCGCGCGACTGGCACGATGCGCATAATGACAACGGCGGTCACTTTGCTCACGATGGCGTTGCGCCTGATTTTGTGAACAGCTGGCCGGTGCACTGTGTTGCCGACAGTGAGGGCGGCAACTATCACGCCAACCTTGATGACAACCTGATCGACTTTCACATTCAAAAAGGTCAGGGCAAACCGGCTTATTCGATTTTCGAGGGCAATACGCCCGATGGTGAAACCCTGCCTGACTTGCTGGGCCGACTAGGCGTCACCGAAATCGATGTTGCCGGCATTGCCACTGACTATTGCGTTCTGGCTTCAGCTCTTGACGCGAACACTGCAGGTTTCAAGGTGAGCGTTTTGCCAGAGCTTTGCGCAGGCGTAGCGGCCGAGTCATCGGCAGCAGCGGTTGCCAAGCTTGAAGCAGCCGGCGTAACGATTCGCTAAGCCCAAACTCAAGCGCATCCAGGCGCTTGCGTGCCGCCGGCTTATTCCTCGCGGTGAGCGCCTGGCGCTGCCGAAACCACGAAAATGTCTGGCTTGGCATAACCCAACAGTGCAAACTCTGCTGTGACTGCGAGTGTGACTTCGCTGATCTTTTCAACCGGTGTCAGCGCAATCGCAGCACCGCCAAAACCGCCACCGGTCATGCGTGCACCAATCGCTCCGTGGCGCATCGCGGTCTCAACCGCGGTGTCGAGTTCATCAACCGAAATCTCAAAGTCGTCGCGCATCGACACGTGCGAGGCATGCATGAGTTCGCCGATAAACCTCGGGCCTTGAGTGCGCAAAACAGCAACAGTTTCAAGAACACGCTGGTTCTCGGTAACAACATGGCGCACCCGCGCAAGCGTTAGCGGGTCGAGAAGCTCGGTGGCGTTGGGCAGGGCATCCGCGTTTAAATCGCGCAGCGCGGCAACACCCATGGTTTGCGCGCCAAGTTCACAAGCGGCTCGACGCGAGGCATAACCTCCGTCAGCGTGACGATGAGCCACCTTGGTGTCGATGATCAGAAGCTCAAGGCCCTCGCGCGCGAAACCGAGGTCAACCACTTCGGCTTCGAGGCTGCGGCAGTCGAGAAAAACTCCGTGGTCGGTTTCGCCGAGCAGCGAGGCAGATTGGTCCATGATGCCGGTCGGTGCGCCTACAATCGCGTTCTCTGCGTGCTGACCAACTCGAGCCAGAGCGCGATGGTCAAGCTCAAGGTTCCAAAGTTCGTTTAGTGCAACGGCGACCGCACACTCGATGGCAGCCGAAGACGAAAGCCCCGCTCCGACCGGAACATCAGAGTCAATAAAGATGTCAAAACCTGTGGCGTTTTCACTGCCAGCAACCTGCTGCAAAGCCCAAGCAACGCCAAACGGGTAGGCTGCCCAGTCGCTCACGCTTTCGCGGGTGATGCCGGCTAGGTCGATCTCGTGCACCGTCTGTTCGAAGCTCGAGGCCACTCGACAAACGGTGTCGGTGCGCAGTGCAACCGCGGCGAAGGTTCGGCGATTGATTGCGAATGGCAAAACGAAACCATCGTTGTAGTCGGTGTGCTCGCCAATGAGGTTGACGCGACCGGGAGCCGACCACACGCCAGTCGGTTCATAACCATAAAGGTTTTCAAAGTGGGTGTGAACTGAAACCTCAGTCAAGTCACTGGTCATTAGAGAACCTCTCGAAGTCTGGCGGCGGCAGCCTCAGGTGCGACATCGCCAATGAAAGCACCCATTGCCGACTCTGAACCTGCCAAGAACTTGAGCTTATCGGCGGCGCGTCTCGGTGAGGTGATTTGCAGCTGCAGGCGCACGTTTTCGCCCCCTGCCACCAGCGGGGCTTGGTGCCACGCGGCTATGTAGGGAGTAGGCGTCTCATAGAGGTTGTCAATCGCACGCAACAGTTGGCTATAAATCACAGCCAGTTCATCACGCTCTTCATCGCTTAGCTGCCCAAGGTGTTGAACGTGACGGTGGGGTAGTAGGTGAATCTCGAGCGGCCAGCGAGCGGCAAACGGAACATATGCGGTGAAGTAGTCGCCCATGATCAGCGCACGTTCGCTGCCCTGTTCAAACTTCAGGGTCTCTTCGAAAAGGTTGCCACCATAGGCTGCAAGTGAGCCAAGCAACTTCGTGGTGCGTGGCGTGACATATGGGTAGGCATAAATCTGGCCGTGAGGGTGATGCAGGGTAACGCCGATTTCTTGGCCACGATTCTCAAACACAAACACCTGACGCACGCCAGGCAACTCTTGCAAAGCTTCGGTGCGATCTGCCCAGGCTTCAATCACGGTTCGCACACGCTCGACGGGCATTGCACCGAGCGACCCGAGGTGCTCTGGGCTAAAAACTACAACTTCGCAGCGACCGATTGAGTCGCGCAGGCTGCCCAGCTCAAGGTTGCTAACAACCGCATATTCAGGGTCATCATTCGCAGCCAGGGCTGGCCCAAACGAGGGGCTCTTGTTTTCAAACACGGCAACATCAAAGTTGTCAGGCAACTCGCTCAAATTTGACTCAGAGGCAGGGCACAACGGGCAAATGTGCGCCGGAGGCAAAAAAGCTCGCGCGTTTCGGTGCGAAGCAATCGAAACCCATTCCCCAGTCATCGAGTCGAGTCGCATTTGCGCAACCGGCGGACGTTCTTCGCTTTCACGGCTGTCAGGTTTGCGAGTGGCAGGCAACAGCGAATCTTCGTCGTCAAAATAAAACAGATCACGCCCGTCTGAGAGTCGGTCGTGAATCTTTTTGAATTCGCTCATTTTGCCTCACCTTTGGTTAGCTCCAATTTAGCGACAAAATTGCAAGCGTTTTCATTGAAGCGACAAAGTCAAAGGGTGGTAATTTAGAACCCATGACTTTAGCCAGCGGCCAGCAATATGAACTTCACTACACCAGCGCAACATTGGGTGAGTTGAAGGCATCAATTGCTCAGGTTGGAGCCTCGTTGCGTCAGATGAGCGTTGGCTCAATCGAGCTAGTTCAAGGCTACGAAGCCCACGAATGGGCGCCATATTGCGCCGGCCAAGTAATGTCGCCATGGGTAAACCGCATTGATGGTGGCCAGTGGAACTATCAGGGCCAGACCCGTCAGTTCAACCTCAACATCGTCTCGCAGCAAAACGCCAACCACGGTTTATTGCTCGAACACCCATACGACCTAATCAGCCGCACCCCGCACTCGGTGACACTCGGTGCAACCGTTTTTGCTCGCAACGCCTACCCTTTCAACGTTGAAACCACGGTCACCTATTCGCTCGGCGAAAACGGCTTGACCGTGACCCACAGCGCCATAAACCGCTCAAGCGAAGATGCGCCATATGCCGTGGGCGGGCATCCGTATTTCAAATTTTCTGAAGTTGACGCTGCCGAGCTGATCATCAAGAGCCAGGCTGCGACTCGCACGACGGTAAACGAACGTCAGATTCCGATCGGCGAAGAAGCCACTGCTGGCACCGTTTTTGACCTTCGCGAGGGCATTCGCCTGCCAGATGTATTCATCGACCAAGATTTCACCGACCTCGAGCGCGACGGCGAAGGCAACGCACACACTTATCTTTTGACCAGCGACGGCCGAGGCCTCGACGTTTGGCAAGACCAAGCTTTTGAGCACGTTGTGATTTTCACTCCAGGGTTTTTTCCGACAGCAAATGGTGGCCAAACCTACACCGCGGCAATCGAACCATCGACCGCTGCGCCAAACGCTTTCAACAACGGCAAAAACTTGCGCTGGCTAAAGACCGATGAGTTGTTCACAGCCTCATGGGGCGTCACACCAATCATTTAGTGTCAGAAGCTAGGGTTAGTCTTTGGCTCAACTCAGCAACACCGATTTACGCAAAAGCACCACAAACTCTCGCAACATCACAGGCTCGCACTGCATCGCAACTCTGAAAGGTTTGTTTTGAGCAATCAATCAACTAAGTGGTTTGGTCTTTTTGGTCCGTTCATCTTGGCCCTTGCGGCAGCAACCCCAGCGATTTTGACGCTGGCTTTGGGTTGGCACCTCGAGCCAATTGTGGCCGCAGTGTTCTTTGGTGTCGCGATTGTGGCTGCTGCATTTATGCTCGGATGGGCCGGCGAAGCCGCCGAACTCGACCTCTCGGGCGGTCTCACCGTTGGCATTTTGGCCATCGTGACGATTCTGCCTGAATATGTGGTGAGCATCTATTTTGCTTATGCTGCCGGTTCAGACCCGTCGATGACTCAATATGCGTCGGCAAACCTCACTGGAGCCAACCGTCTTCTGCTCGGTTTTGGCTGGCCTCTCATTGTTTTGGTTGCCTACTTTGCGGTTCGTTCAGTTGCAAAGAAACACTCAGTTGCCAGTGGAGAAGCTCGAGTCAAAAACAGCTTCGGCATCTCGCTCGAACCAGAAGCGCGCACCGACCTAGGCTTTTTGCTCATTGCTTCGGCCATCGCATTCTTGGTTCCGCTAACCGCACAGATTCACTTGGTGTGGGGCATCGTGATGGTCGCAATCTTTG
>CANFKN010000108.1 GCA_947447385.1 Microbacteriaceae bacterium | reverse complement strand
CTCGCCGAATGTTCACGATGATGTGCGCGAGGTCTCAGTGATAGGTGTCGGCGAACGTTGGCTGGGGGTCACCTTTTGACTTTGAACCTGCTGGTTGTCGACACTTCGGCGGGCACATCGATTGCGATTTTGCGTGGCACTGATGTTTTGGCTGAGGTCAATGTTGCCGACACGAAACTTCATGCTGAGAGCATTGGCACTTCGATTGCTCAGGCACTCGAGATTGCCGAACTCAAGGGCGCAGCGATTCAAGCTGTGGTGGTTGGCCGTGGCCCTGCACCATTCACCGGTTTGCGCGTTGGCATCGCCGCTGGCACGGTCTTTGCTCAAGCCGTTGGCGCACAGCTTTTCGGCGCCGTGAGCCTTGACGCATTAGCTTGGTCGGCTTTGCAAAACCCTGAACTTGCAGCCAAGGTTTCGGCTCGCACGCCACTGCTCATCACTAGCGATGCTCGTCGCAGCGAAGTGTTCTGGGCGCTTTACACGGGGATGTCGCCAAACGGAGTACCCCTTCGAACCGATTTGCCTGCCGTGAACAAACCTGCAGCGCTTGATGAGCTTTTGATTGATCGAAACGTCGAGGCGGTGCGCCTTGACGCGCACGCTGGCGTCTTAGGTTCTGAAACCGCAGGCGATTTCGAGGGCGCCCAGATTGGCGCAGCGCTCGCCCAAGCATTGCCAATCGGCACCGCGCTCGGCCGAGTCGCCCAAGCTTTGCTCAGTGAGGGCCAGCTCGGTCACGACACCTCTGCGCTTTATTTGCGTGCACCAGATGCCGTCTTGCCGAAACCTCATGCACGCTATGGCAAAGCCGAATATTCGAAGCCGGTCATCGCCGATGCAGGCGGTGCCAATTGAGCGAGATGTTCATTGGCGAGATTGGTTTGCGCCCCGCGCTCGAAGCTGACCTTGACGCAATCATGGCTGTTGAGCATGAGTGTTTTGCTGGTGATGCGTGGAGCGAAACCAATATGCACCTCGAACTTGTCGCGCACCACACGTTTTATTGGGTTGCCACCGCGCAGGTTGATGAGGGTGCTGAGCGCGTCGTCGCATACGCGGGTTTGAGCAAGCTACCTGGCAGCGAACAGAGCGATGTTCAAACGATTGCGGTCACACCCGATTTTCGTGGCAAAGGCTTGGGTCGCCGCCTAATGCATCGCCTGATTGCCGAGGCAAGGCGACGCGAAGCAACGGCAATGTTTCTTGAGGTGCGCGCCGACAACCCCGTTGCACAGGCTCTTTATGCCAGCCTCGGGTTTGAGGCCATCGACCGTCGTCGGGGTTACTATCAACCAGACGGGGTCGATGCCATTGTGATGCGCGCATCACTTGAGCCGATTAAGAGCCAACCAGTTGTGCTCGGCATCGAGAGCAGCTGTGACGAAACCGGCGTAGGCATCGTGCGCGGCACCACGCTGTTAGCAAACGTGATTAGCAGTTCGATGGATGAACACGCACGCTATGGCGGCGTTGTGCCAGAAATCGCCGCACGCGCCCACCTCGAAGCTCTTCAGCCCACGATTCACTCTGCGCTCGCCGAGGCAGGCCTAACTTTTGCCGACATTGACGCTGTTGCCGTGGCCAACGGGCCAGGTCTCGCCGGCGCGCTGATGGTTGGTGTTGGCGCGGCTAAGGCGCTCGCCGCAGCGCTCGACAAACCTATTTATGCAGTGAACCATCTAGTGGGTCACGTCGGTGTCGATATTCTTGAACGCGGCGAGGTCAAATCGCCAACCATCGCGCTGCTGGTCAGCGGTGGTCACACCTCTTTGCTGTTGGTAAACGACTTGCTCGACGACGTGCAGCTGCTCGGTGAAACCATCGACGATGCCGCCGGCGAAGCCTTTGACAAAATCGCGCGAGTGATGGGCTTGAAGTATCCCGGTGGACCAGAAATCGATCGCGTTGCAGCCAGCGGCGACCCCAAAGCAGTGCGTTTTCCGCGCGGCTTAACCCTGCCAAAAGACATGGCCAAACACCGCTATGACTTCAGCTTCAGCGGGCTCAAAACCGCAGTCGCGCGTCACATCGAGGTCACCGAAAACACCCAACAGGCCGCACTCACCGATCAACAGACCGCCGACATTGCCGCAAGTTTTCGTGAAGCTGTGGTTGATGTGCTCATCAGCAAAGCCGTTGCGGCCTGCCTCGACCACAACGTTCCGCGACTGTTGCTCGGTGGTGGCGTGATTGCCAACGCCAGACTTCGTGCGCTCGCCGCCGAACGTTGCGCGGCTAACGGCATCGAGTTGCGCGTGCCAGCCTTCAAGCTCTGCACAGACAACGGTGCGATGATCGCCGCGCTCGGTGCGCAACTGGTGATGCACGGCAGGCAGGCATCCGAGTTGAATTTTGGCGTCGATTCGACATTGCCAGTCACAACCGTTCAAAGCTAGGCATCAAAAAGCCGCTTTTTTCTTCAGCTTCGCCTAAGCGTCGCTTCAGGTTAAACACAACCAGCACTGGTGAGCTATAAGAGTTCAGCCACACCCAACTAACTTTAGGAGTCACCATGGCAGACAAGAAGTCAAAAGCAGCAAAGGCTGCGGCAGAAGACGTCGTTTATGTTCCTGAGGCCGAAACTCCTGTAGTTTTCGTTCCAGCTAACGACCCAACCAAACTCAACACTCTTTCGGTTGTTTCACTTGCAACAGCAGTCACCGGCTTTGGTGCGGTCGCTGGTGTAATCACCGGTCACGTTTCATTAGCCCAGATTCGTCGCAGCGGCGAAAAGGGCCGAGCCCTTGCAATCGCTGGTTTGATCACCGGTTATGTTGGCATCGCAGGCTTCGCTCTAATGAGCGCACTTGCCGTTGGTGGCCACTGGGCTCAGCGCGGCTTCGACGGCCCGCGCAACGGTTTCTCGCACAGCCAAATCGGCAACGGTCAGATCGGCAACGGCCCAATGGGTGGCCAGTTCGGCGGTCGCGGTCAAGACGATGATGGCTTTGGCATGATGGGCGGCAACACTTTGGTGGTGCCTAACTCGGGCGACAACGGCATTTCGCAGGGCGGTCAGTTGCCTGGCCCAGACCAAATGGGTGGCCAGTTCGGCGGCAAGATCACCATCGACAGCAACGGCAACGCAACCATCACTTTGCCTGATGGAACCACTCAGACTTTGCCTGGTGGCCCAGGCATGATGGGCGGCAAGGGCTTTGACCGCGGTTTCACCGGCCAGGGCGGCAACGGCCAGCCAGCACCAACCCCGCTAGACCCAAACGCACAAAGCAACTAAGGCGCAACTAAGGCGCCACTAAGCAGCAATTAACGAGGGCAAATAAGTTTTTGGTCGCCGAGCGCTGGCTCACTCACAGTCCTAGTTGGCTAGTGGTTCGGTAACCAAAACTCGATGGGCGTCGCCCACTCTGGTAACAATCAGGGTGGCGGCGCCTTCGCCTTTAAGCGCCATTTCTTTGCGCAGTTGCTCTGGCACTACGTCGCTGCCGCGCTTCTTGATTTCAAGAGTTCCGATGTTGCGCTCGCGCAAATAGGCTTTGAGTTTTTTGCGGTCAAATGTGAGGTTGTCGAGCACTCGATAGCCTTTGAGCCATGGCGATTTAATCGAGGATGCCCCCTCCACACCGCTCAAATAAGCAATCTCGTTCGCAAAAATGTGCAGACCAAGGCTGTCTGCAAGTTGCCCTAGCAGGTGCGAGCGAATGATTGCGTTATCTGGTTCATAGATGTATTCGCCAAGTTCGCCATAGGGCGCGTCAAGTCGTTCGGCTGAGTCACTCGTGACCTCGTGGTGTTTGCCAATGCCATCGATCAGCAATGCTGCTCGTTTGATTCTGGGGCGAGCTGCCGCGCCAAACCAGAGTGAAAGTTCAACTAGGTCGCCATTCACCGAAACCCACTGGGCTTCGGCTTCGTCGTCGATTGCCTCGTGCGGGTGGCCCGGGCCAAGTTTGATGCCGGCGGCTTTGCTCGACGAAACAGCCACGTGCGCCTTGCACTGCTCGGTCACCCAGTCAAAGTTCGGGGCAAACTGGGCAGGGTCAAACTTGCGAATGGCTCGTTCACCTTTAGCCGCCGTTAGATCGCGGCGCGCAGGGTCAAAAAAGATTGCGTCGAACCGCTCAAGGTTCAAGGCTGTGACGTCGGCCTGCTCAACTTTTGCGTTTTCAAAAACGTTGAGGTTATAGGTGGCCACCGCAGCCGTCACTTCATCAAGGTCAAAAGCAGTCACGTCAAGGTCCACGCTGGCAAAAGCTAATGACTCGGTGCCAATGCCACAGCCTAGGTCGGCCACGCTTCGAACACCGGCACTTTTAAACCTGCCAGCGTGCAGCGCCGCAACCGAAAGTCTGCTTGCCTGTTCTAAGCCGGGTTCGGTGAAGAGCATTCGGCTGGCGAACTCACCAAACTTTGCAGCACCGCGGCGGCGCAGTTTTGCCTGAGTCAGAACAGCTGCCACCAAGGTAGGGTCGAAACCTTCGGCGCGCAGGTGACTCACAAGTTTCACAACGTCTGTTTTGCTGTCATAGTCAACGCGAGCGAGCAGCTGTTGCCCTTCGGGCGACAGCAGGGCTACAAAGTCTTCGCGGTTCACAGCTCAAGCATATCGCCAGCACCATAGTTAGCACTCACCTTGACCGAGTGCTAACGAAGCTTTACACTTGAACACAGGCGCTAAACAGGCGTCCACTCCATTTTTGATAAAAAAGAGGTCATTGTGTCGGTTTCAATTAAGCCACTAGAAGATCGCATCGTTGTTCGCCCGGTTGCCGCTGAGCAGGTTACTGCTTCAGGTTTGGTAATTCCTGACACCGCCAAAGAGAAGCCACAAGAGGCTGAAGTTATTGCTGTTGGTCCAGGTCGCATCGACGACAACGGCAACCGCGTGCCACTAGACGTTGCTGTTGGCGACAAGGTTATTTTCTCGAAGTATGGCGGCACTG